>NZ_JBJPHT010000024.1:0-89538 GCF_052939475.1 Phormidesmis sp. 146-20 | reverse complement strand
AATCTCCACTCAAAGTAAAACTGTTCTCAGTAGTTCGAATTCCCCTGGGGGTATGTCACGAAGAAGAGTGAGACTTTTAGATGTCTTGCTCTTCTTTTTTATTGTCTTTTACACGCTCTGTCCACAAGTAAATTTATTGATGAATTCGCCTTTCGTTTTCAACACTGAGGAGCCTACAACCCTTCTACATCTCAAGAAAGAGGACTTAGAAAACATCTCGTATCTGAAGCAAAGGGATTTTTTGAATTCACGGTTTATTAGCTAACTTGAGTACGGGATAAGAATTGAGACAAGAAAGGGGCAAACCCGATAGACTGAAAATGCTAAAAATTCACGTCTAGCTTGCCCTCAGATTTAGTATAGAAGAACTCTTTTGCTCCGTCGATGATTTCTGCCGCAGCGTTGAACCGCAATGGAAAAAGCAACTTCTAGGATTCGGACTCAAGCAGCGCGATCGACCCCGAAGCTTGAGATTGAGCGAAATCATGACGATTCTGATGGGCTTTCATCAGTCGTGCTACCGCAAACTTCAACACCTACAAACTTCAACACCTATTATCAAGCGAAGGTGTAGGCAGAGTGGGCATGTAATCATCTCGCATCAAGCAGCACAAAGTGTTGGAGGACTTAGCTGCACGCGGCAAAACCTCGGTCGATCGGTCCTTTGGCTTCAAATTGCATCTGGTCGTGAACGACCGAGGCGAACTGCTGAATTTCGTGCTGACTCCGGGCAACCCCGATGAGCGTACGCCCGTGCCGGGATTAGTGCGGCAGTTGTTTGGCAAGGTGGTTGCCGACAAGGGCGATGTCTGGCAGAACCTGGCAAAGCAATGCCATCCACCCAAGAAGCCTTCTATCGTGCTTGACCACAATTTGATGGTTTCGGCTTAACCCGTACTCAGGTTAGCTACATTTTTTAACGTCAATTCGATATAGTTTTTTCGCTTTGTTCTCAGGTTCTTCTGCCCTCCCGCCTTCCATTCTGAGGGACTTTCAGAGAAGATTTCCGGCTCAAAGTGCCTCACTTGTGGAAGATTTAGTTAGCTCTCCCGCGGTTGGAGCTGTAGCAAAGAAGTTCACTGAACTGAGGTTCTTTTAGTTCAGTCTTTTAGGTCAACATAAGCTCTGTAGGCGGTGAAATACTGGTTGGTCATCCTTTAAGTTTTTGCCACTCTGCTAGTGCCTCGATCGACGATCGCCCTCCTTTCTTGAGCAAGACGACCCCATCTTCTGCTCGCAGGATGCCATATTCACCCGTCGTAATTAGCTTGTCTAGAGCGGGGACGATGGCAACAAAATGACTTAGCGTGTCTTTAAAAGCTTTTTTGTATTCTCGTAACTGCCAGATGTCGGCAACAGCGTATTCCATCTGGATCACCTGATTGCGATCGTCACGCAATTGCAGCGCAGGCAAGCGAATAATTTCTCGGCGACTCGACAATTGGGGAATCAGGTGCGTGGTGGCTGAAACGCTGGCATCTGGGGGAATGTCGCCAATCACACGATTGATATACTGGGCGTGTTCCCATTGACGTGCGATCGGAACGAAAACCCAAGGGCGAATGGAATCAGGAATCACAAATGAAAACGCTCGATTGGGATTATTGGTAATTGTGAACACGATCGACAGCGCAATGCAGACGCTCCAAAAACGCCGAACTCTAGGCGTAAAGGACTGGGGATGATGTGACCACCACAGCACCGCTCCATAAAAAAGTCCGGGAACGACGGCTAGGGCATAGCGCAAATTGATCGAGAGAGCAGACACGCCAGATTGGGCAAACAGGGACAATAATGGCGGAGCGCTCACAATCCAGGCAGACGCAGAAATCATCGGCACAAAAGCTACGGGAAGCCAGTGAGAAACGAGATAAATTAAGCGCCGATCGACGGGTGTAAAAATGCTGGTAATCAGGGCGATCGGATTGGTCAACATGCCCCATAAAACTTCTAGTGTCGTCGGTTCATCGTGGTTGACAAATTGCCGAAACCGCACGGCCATGTAGAGGCGAGGATTGTCCTCTGAGATTTGCGGCATGATCACGCTCGTGACGATCGCCACATAGCTAAAGCTCAACAGACAAAGCGCGAATCCGGTTTTGGGATGCCGCCGACTAATCAGCAAATAAACGCCCACGCCAAACAGCATGATTCCAGCATCTTCTCGAATGCCTAAGACAAGCAGCGCCAACACCCAAAACCATCGCCAAGACTGTTTCTCAAGGGCCAGCAGTAAGCCAAACATAAACAGCGGAATCTGACACTGCTCATAAAAATTGGCAACAGTGGGACTGATGACGGCGATCGCTGCATAATATCCTCCAGTAATCCAGAGTGAAAGCTGGGGCGATAGAGAGTGTCTCGCCAAGGCATAGAGCAACAGCCCGCCAACAGCCATCAACCCAACCTGCAACACAATTAAAGTCGCTGGATTGGGATATAGCGCATACAACGGTAGCCATAGAAGAAAATTTAGAATGAGATGCTGACCCAAATGTAAAAAAGATACGGTGGGAATCGCTCCATCTGCCATTGATGAAATGGAATTATTGGAAGTCAGCGAACTCTGGAAGAATCGCCCGTGTAAACTGTTCCAAAATACCTGGTTAAACAGTCCTTGATCGTAGGATGTATAGAAAACAAAATAGCGATGAAGTGAAATCAGCAATACTGCTGTGAAGAAGATAGCTGCTAAAAGATATGCACGACGTAAACCAGGGGTACGATCGCTCGGAACAATTGGTCGAAAGAGATCAGGAAGTTTGAAAAAGGGCATCAGAGAGAATCGCGGGGGGAACGATCGCAAACTATATCACGCCGCTACTCTAGCGAGGTGAAGGGGTGGGAGCGGCGGCTGGCTTTTTGGCTGGTTTGGTCGGTTTGGCGGTGGCTTTGGGAGGGGCAGGAGGCGAAGGGGCAAGGGTTTTGGGAGCGGCGGGAGCAACGGGGACGGACAGCGGGGTGGCTTTAGGGGAGGCGGCAGGAGCCACGATCGCAGGCTTTTCACCTAGAATGCTGGCGCTTCCGGTATCATAAAATCCGGCGACACAGGCGATCATCAAAGTTGCTAAGGTTCCGGCAAACAGAGCCTTCCAGCCCAATTCTGAGATGTCTTTACGGCGAGAGGGAATTAGCGCGATCGTGCCTCCTACAAAGATTCCCACAGAGGCGAGGTGAGCAAATCCAGAGAGCGCATAGCTGATGATCAAAACGGCGCGATCGCTTAAGGGGTTGTCAGGGCGGGCGGCGGCGGTGGCGAGCGCTTGATAAGGGGGAATGGCCGTTTCGAGTAGTCTGCGGCCGATAATAACTGACGATTCCCAAAGCTCATTCCACTCTAGAGAGACCCCTGTGAGAAAGGTGAAAGGCAAAAACATCGCGCCTTCGATATTGGCCAGCGTGACAATGCCAAAAAACTGTCCAATTACACCGGGAATGTTAGCCAGCCCTGCAAAAATTTGATTGATCAACGAGACTAAGCCCAAAATTAGAATCAGCACAGCCGCGATCGACACCGCCATTTTTACGCCATCCAACGCTCCGACGATCGCCGCATCCAGTGGGCTAACGCGCTCGATCGGTTCTCCTGAGACGGTTTCTGGAGGGGCAAATTCTTCTTCGTCAAAGTCATCGTTAAACTCATCTCGCGTCGTTTTTTCGCTGGGAATGCCACCCGCCGTTAGTGGAATTTCGGTTTCGGGAACCAGAATCTTTGACAACACAAAACAGGCTGGAATAGCAATAATCGAGGCGGAAACCAGATGTCCCAAAATATTTGGGAAAACAGGACGCAAAAAACTGACGTAGATTGCCAGCGTTGAGGAGGCCGCCGTCCCAAAACAACAGGCGAGAATGGCGCAGAGTTCGCTTCGGGTCATTTTTGGGAGATAAGGCTTGACGACGATCGCCGCTTCAACGCCCACAAAAATATTCGCTGCCCCGCTCAAAGCCTCAGCCCCACTCAATCGCATCACGGAGTAAAACACTTTGGCAAATACATTGGTGATCACTTGAATCACGCCAATGTTGTAGAGCAACGCCATCAAGCCAGAGAAAAAGATCACCGTCGGTAAAGCTCGAAAGGCAAAAATATAGCCCAAATTCACAGTCGCGGGTCTGGTCGGAAGCGGCACAATATTATTGCCAAAGACAAAATTTGCTCCGGTATCTGCTGCCAAAAATACCCCATCCAGAAGGTTACTAAAGCCTTGCAGCGCTTCTCTCGTAAACGGCACTAGAAAAACTAGCGCGCCCAAAATTAGTTGCAGCAAAATGCCCATTCCAACCACGCGCCACGGAAACACCCGCAAACTGCGATTCTCGGAAAATAACCAGGCGATCGCACACAAACCAAAAATTCCAAGCAGCGAGACAAGATTGAGCAAACCCATGAGGCGGCACCTTATTGACGATCGAGCAAAACGCGCTTGAGGACTACCCTCACGGTAGATGAACCGTTGCCCCTTAGACGATACCTAAAAATGCTTCGATCAACACAGAAAATGTCAGTAAATCTGAGGGGTGATACAAAAGTTATTTGGACTCGATCAGAAATTTTCTCCTCATCGCCCGATTCCCCTATCCCCCGATTCACAGGTCATAATAAGCAAAGCCTTCTTACGTCGCGATACATGGATGCTTTCGAGCCAATGCCGCCCGCTTGGACTAAATCAGCCGTCCACGCCCATGAGTTTCACTGCCCCAACTGTCACAAAACCTGTCTCGAAGCAGAGCGAGTTTGGATCAATCGCCGATCGCCTGTCTTTTTGGAGGACTATCGCAAAAAATGGCAAGAATTTTATCAGTGCCAATGTACAACCGTCTGGTGGGCCTGGAGCAACGATCGACCGCCTTCAGAGTTAGCTGATCGCGAACCTCCTCGCCTCGATTTCTTCAATCCCTTTGACGATCTTTAGAAACGATCTTTAGAAGTGGTTCCAGCTTCAATTTCTCTCAAGCAAATCTTTATCGCTCTAGCCACGCCCGCATTTTGCCAGGATTAAGTAATCCGTAGGGATCAACTTTTTCTTTAAATTTAAGTTGTTCGACATCGACCTGCTTCATGCCGCCGTCTTCTAACACATAGGTATGAGGATTGAAGATAAAAGCGCCTTTGGCTTCGTGGTAGGCAATAATTTCGTTGAGGCGTTCTTCGGTTGTGTAGCGCACCACTTGCAAAGCAGCCGGACGAGCCACTCCCCCCACACGCAAAAATTCCAGGTGCATCATGACTTCATCGCCAAAGTGTTGATACATGTGTTCGAGCAAGGTCAGTTGTTTGTCCTCAGGAAACAGGGTCTGCAAATAGGTCAACGTCGGGTCAACACTGCGAGCATGAAGCGTGGTGTGATTCCAGGAATACTCGGACAACGTAACGCCTTTGCTTGCTTCTTGAGCCGTTTTTTGGTAAGCGATCGCTCCCCCAAAATCCTTAACCCACTCATTTAAGGCTTCAAGGCTGGTTTCAGACACCATCAACAACGCGCAGTGTGACCCTTCTGGAAAGTAACTCTTGAGCGCAGCAAAATAGCCCGGAATCGGGTCAGCACAGATGCAAACCAGCTTTTTGATCACGCCGTCGGCATCACTGATCGCCTGGCCAAATCGAGCCGCCGTCATAAAGTCTGGAAACGTCACGATCGCCTCTGCCCAGGGATAAGCGGGCGCGAGGGGAACTTCTAATTCCGTAATAATGCCATTCGTTCCGTAAGCGTGAGCCACTTTGTAGACATCATCGCCCCGAAGCTCGATCGCTTTTGGTTCGTCTTCCATCGTTACCACCCGAACCGCTTGCAGATTGCCGCGATCGCGCAGTTGTCCATACGTGACAGACCCAATGCCTCCACTGCCGCCGCCGATAAAGCCGCCGATCGTCGCCGTTCGATAGGTAGACGGAGCCATACGAATTTCCCAGCCCGTTTCTCGTGTCTGCTTGTCCAAAACCGAAAGTTTGACCCCTGCCTCCATTCTCGCCATCCCCAGTTTGACCCATTTCACCGCCGTCATTCGGGTCATGTCCAAAATTACGCCACCTTCGAGAGGAACACACTGCCCATAGTTACCCGTTCCTGCGCCTCGTACCGTCAGCGGAATTTTGTACTTCACGCAGACTTGCGCCACTCGGATCACTTCCGCCTCATCAACAGGACGAATCACCACCCCGCCGACTTTTCCGGTCAATTGTTCGACGAGGACGGGGCTAAAAGTGTAGTAGTCTTGCGAGAGTTTGACGATCTGATTGGGATCGGTGATGATATCAAGTCCGGTAAGGTCAGCGATCGCAGCTTTCAGATCAAAGGGGCTAGTTGTCGAAGTCATCAGACGTTCTATGTGAACATTTCTTCTGCATCTTAAGCCGATTTTGGTAGGAAATTGGTATCCAAAATCTCCATCGCCAAATAGGGAAACAATTTACCGAGCGCGTCAGGTCAAAGTTCTTTCGAGTCATCTAA
Source organism: Phormidesmis sp. 146-20 (assembly GCF_052939475.1). Taxonomy (NCBI): domain Bacteria; kingdom Bacillati; phylum Cyanobacteriota; class Cyanophyceae; order Leptolyngbyales; family Leptolyngbyaceae; genus Phormidesmis; species Phormidesmis sp. 146-20. Next base: position 83,086 of record NZ_JBJPHT010000024.1, on the reverse strand, counting down.
TTCACTATAGTCAGGCAGCGTTGCATCGATCGCCTTGCCGTTTCGGAGAACTAGACGATCGTGCTGCGATCGAGACAGCAGTTCACTGTAGCTTCTCGCCTTAAATAGCACCAGATTGGCGGGGAGTCCGACTCCGATTCTGCCGACATTGGGCAAGCCCATCAGATCAGCCGGGTTAGACGTAATCGCATTGACCCAATCGCCGTAGGGACGATCGAGTTGAGCAATTCGCACCGATAGATTGAAGACCTCAAAAGCATCGTGATCGCCAAAGGCATAAAAGGGATCGCGGCAGTTGTCATGAGCGATCGCCACCGTTACCCCCGCTTGTTTTAACTCATGCAGCAAGGTTACCCCGCGCCAGCGAGGAGTGCGGCCAGGTTTGCGATCTTGGAGATAGAGGTTACACAGGGGCAGGCTGACTACGCCAACGCCCGCTTTTTTGACCAGAGCGATCGTTTGATTGGCTTCCACGTCTTCTTGAACCGACAAACTACAGCAGTGCCCACAGACCACTTTTCCTTTGTACTTGTGCCGAATGGCTGCCTGAGCGACCGATCGCAGCGTCATTGATTGGGGATCGTTAGTTTCGTCGGTGTGAAAGTCGAGATTGAGTTTGCGGTCTTTGGCCAGGGTGAAGGCGCGATCGACCTGCGCTTCAATGTCGGGATTCATGTAGGCGACACCCCCCAAAATCCCCTGAGATTGGGCCACCAGATCGGCTAATTTTTCACCGTCGGGCGTGAGAAAGTAATCCAGCGGCACAAGGCAAACGGCTTGCAGCGTTAAGCGATCGCTCCATTTTTCTCGCAGTTCTCTAAAGACGCTAAAGCTAATTTCGCCCTGCTCCCCAAACGCATCGATGTGGGTACGAATCGCCTGAGTACCGTGAGCATAGCTGCATTTCAGCCCAAATTCCATGCGGCGGTAAACGTCATCAGCGTTCCAATTTTTGGCGGCATCAGTTTGAACCGCATTCAACGCGCTTTCAAAAGTGCCATCTGGATTGGGAGCGCGATTCCAAATGTGGCCTTTATCCAAATGCGTGTGCAGATCGACAAAACAGGGGAGAGCCATTCCGCCTCGCAGATCCATCGATGGATGCGGATAGCTGGTGTAAGTTCCGGCAGACACGATCGTCGCAATGCTGCCCTCAATAATCTCTAAATCTACAGATAACAGGTGATCTTCAGGCGGTTTGCGAGGAGTCCATTTGGTGCCGCCAACGACGATCGAAGCTGGAATATGGGCGTTTCTCAACCAATAGTGCGAAGAATCAAAAATCATGGAAGCAAACTGCACTCAGCGTCAGGATTTGAAAAATTAGCTTTTGAAATATTTTTAAATAGTTGAGATTGAAGCGTTAAGGAGGAGTTGAAATTGCTCGTTCTAGAGTCAGCTTTTCTTAAAAGATAGAGACTTCTCTATCAAAAGTGTGTCGAAATCTTAAGACAACCTGGCTCTTTTGCCTGTCCTATTACAGATGTTGACTATAAACAAATTGGAAATACTATCCCATAGAAACTAGGATTGCAATTTCCAATCCCAGTCATTTGGATCAGACTATCCCAACGTTGCCCAAATTGACTACCCTGGATAGTAAAGAACTCTAAACTAGGCGTGAGTGATGGAACCGATTTATCAGTATGCCTGGCTAATTCCCGTCCTGCCTCTTGCAGGTGCGATGCTAGTTGGTCTAGGGCTGATCTCATTCAATAAAGATGTCAATCGTCTCCGACAGGCAAACTCTATCTTCATCGTGTCTCTGATTGGCGCGGCGATGACCCTCTCGTTTGCTCTGTTTTGGAGCCAATTTCGTGGACATGCCCCCTATACTCAAATGTTTGAGTGGGCCTCGGCGGGCGACTTTCACCTGTCGATGGGGTATGTGATCGACCCGCTCTCGTCATTAATGCTCGTGATCGTGACGACGGTTGCTTTTTTGGTCATGGTCTACACCGATGGCTACATGGCGCACGATCCCGGATATGTTCGCTTTTATGCGTATTTGAGTCTGTTCAGTTCCTCGATGCTGGGTCTGGTGATTAGCCCTAATCTCGTCCAGGTCTACATTTTTTGGGAACTGGTGGGCATGTGTTCCTATCTGCTGATTGGGTTTTGGTTTTACCGTAAAGCGGCGGCCGATGCCTGCCAAAAGGCGTTTGTGACGAACCGGGTGGGTGACTTTGGGTTACTGCTTGGTATTTTGGGTTTGTATTGGGCAACTCGCAGTTTTGACTTTAATGTGATTGGCGATCGTCTCCAAGACCTCGTGGCCACTGGCTCAATCAGCGCTTGGTTAGCGGGATTATTCGCCATTCTGGTCTTCTTGGGCCCGGTGGCAAAATCAGCCCAGTTTCCGCTCCACGTTTGGCTGCCGGACGCGATGGAAGGCCCGACTCCCATTTCTGCTTTGATCCATGCGGCGACGATGGTGGCGGCAGGGGTCTTCTTGATTGCTCGTATGTTCCCGATGTTTGAAGGCATTCCCGCATCAATGGATGTGATCGCTTGGACGGGAGCATTCACGGCATTTTTGGGGGCATCGATCGCCATTACCCAAAACGACATCAAGAAAGGTCTCGCCTACTCCACGATGTCTCAGTTGGGATACATGGTGATGGCGATGGGCGTGGGTGCCTACAGTGCGGGTCTCTTTCACCTGATGACTCACGCTTACTTTAAGGCGATGCTGTTTCTTGGCTCTGGGTCGGTGATCCACGGCATGGAAGAAGTCGTCGGACATGATCCCGTTTACGCTCAAGACATGCGGATGATGGGTGGCTTGAGAAAGTACATGCCCATGACGGCGATCACCTTTTTGATTGGAACGTTGGCAATTTCAGGGATTCCGCCCTTTGCGGGCTTCTGGTCAAAGGATGAAATTCTCGGTGCCACGTTTGCCGCCAATCCTGCACTCTGGGTAATTGGCTATCTGACGGCTGGGATCACGGCGTTCTATATGTTCCGCATGTATTTCAGCACGTTTGAAGGGAAATTCCGAGGCACGGATGCTGCCGTCAAGCAAGTTCTCAAAAACGAGCAGCTTCAGAAGATGGGGCTGGCATTTGGGCCCGGCGCAATGAACCCCAAAGAACTAACAATGGAAGCTCCGGGCGGCGAAGAAGTCGATCCCGGCAACCCTGAACACCACGCCGAAAAGCCTCACGAATCTCCGTTGACGATGACGTTACCGTTGCTGCTTTTGGCCATTCCTTCAACGCTGATCGGACTGGTCGGAACACCCTTCGGCAACTACTTTGAGGAATTCATTCACACGCCTGGTGAAGCCGTTCAAATCGCAGCCGAAGCCAGCCAAGAAACGCTGTCTGAGTTTTATGTGATGGCGGGTAGTTCAGTGGGGATCTCGCTGATTGGGATTACCCTAGCCTCTCTGATCTACCTGCGCGGCAAGATTGATCCGAAGGCGATCGCAGCCAAGATTCCATTCCTCTACAATCTGTCGCTCAACAAGTGGTACTTTGACGAAATCTACGGCGAACTCTTTGTCAAAGGCAGTCGTCGTCTCGCTCGTCAGGTCTTAGAAGTGGATTCCAAAGTCGTAGACGGTGTAGTCAACCTGGCCGGACTTGCCACCTTGCTGTCTGGAGAAGGGTTGAAATATCTGGAAAGTGGTCGGGCCCAATTCTATGCCCTGATTATTTTTGTCGCCGTCCTTGGACTTGTGATCTTTTCAGGCGCAACCTAAAGAAGTTATGAGAGGTTGGCTGTTAGTCCTTTGGGGTAGATAAGATCCTGATGACAGTCAACCGCTATCGTCGATCGCCACCTCTCTCAAACGCCTCATAACTCAACCTTAAAAACTAGAATGCTAACCGCCAATTTTCCTTGGCTGACCACGATCATTTTGTTTCCGATCGCAGCCTCTCTCTTAATCCCCATCATTCCCGATAAGGACGGCAAAACCGTTCGCTGGTACTCGCTGATCGTTGGGCTGCTGGATTTTGTCCTGATCGTCTACGCCTTCTACACTCAATACGACTTTGCAAATCCAGATCTTCAGCTTGTCGAAAGCTACCCCTGGGTTTCTCAGTTAGATCTCAATTGGTCAGTTGGTGCCGATGGATTGTCGATGCCCCTGATTATTTTGACAGGATTTATCACCACCCTGGCGATTTTGGCAGCTTGGCCCGTCACCTTTAAGCCTCGCCTGTTCTACTTTCTGATGCTGGTGATGTACGGCGGTCAGATTGCGGTTTTTGCGGTTCAGGATATGCTGCTGTTCTTCCTCTCGTGGGAACTGGAACTGGTGCCTATCTATTTTCTGCTGTCGATTTGGGGCGGCAAAAAACGGCTGTATGCAGCAACAAAATTCATTTTGTACACGGCAGGCGGTTCGCTGTTCATCCTGGTTGCAGGGCTGGCGATGGCTTTTTATGGTGACACGGTGACCTTCGATTTTCGCGCTTTGGCCGCCAAAGATTTTCCGCTCAACTTTCAGCTTTGGGTTTATACGGGCTTTCTGATTGCCTACGCGGTCAAACTGCCGATCATTCCGCTCCACACCTGGCTACCCGATGCCCACGGTGAAGCGACGGCTCCCGTTCACATGCTGCTGGCTGGCATTCTCCTCAAAATGGGTGGCTATGCGTTGATTCGGATGAATGCAGAAATGCTTCCGGCGGCTCATGCAACGGTGGCACCAGCTCTGGTGATTTTGGGAGTAGTGAATATTATCTATGCGGCTCTCACTTCCTTTGCCCAGCGCAACTTGAAGCGAAAGATTGCCTATTCCTCGATCTCTCACATGGGATTTGTCCTGATTGGCATCGCCTCATTTACCGATTTAGGGTTAAGTGGTGCCGTTTTGCAGATGGTGTCTCACGGTTTAATTGGGGCGAGTTTGTTCTTTTTGGTAGGAGCAACCTACGATCGTACCCACACCCTGATGCTGGACGAGATGGGCGGTGTCGGCAAACAGATGCCCAAAATCTTCTCCATGTTTACGGCTTGTTCGCTGGCCTCGCTGGCTCTGCCTGGAATGAGTGGATTTGTCGCCGAACTGATGGTATTTGTCGGCTTTGCTACCAGTGACGCTTACAGTCAGACTTTTAGAATTATTGTGGTGGGCTTGGCAGCGATCGGGGTCATTCTCACGCCCATCTACTTGCTCTCAATGCTGCGCGAAATCTTCTACGGGCCAGAAAACAAAGAACTGACCTCACACGAAGCGCTCATCGATGCAGAACCTCGCGAAGTTTTTATCATTGCCAGTTTGCTAGTTCCGATTATTGGCATTGGCTTCTATCCAAAACTGCTGACCCAGATCTACGACTCCAAGACACAGCAGCTAACCGCTCGGCTTCGCGATCAGGTGCCAACCCTGGCTCAACAGGCTTCTAAATCTGTGGCTTTACAACCCCCGCTAGGAGAAGCGATCGCCGCTCCAACATTGCGTTAACCAAACTTTTCTAAATCATGCAAAAAGGCAGGAAGTAAGTTCAACTCGCTCCCTGCCTTCTTTATTGGCAACCTTTCTGAATCTTCAAGCTCAAAGGATTGAGGAAGACAAACGCTGCTGTTCATCCCTCATCCCTATCGTGAAGCCTGTCGAAGATGACCCCTCATCCCTGACTCTGCGTATTCCGCGTGGTCAAAACCGAGTCAGTCGGCAAACAGAGCAGATTATCGCCCTGAGTGCGAATCATTCCTTTTTGGCGCAGCTTGCCCATCAGACGGGTGACCGTAACGCGAGTTGAACCGATCGCGCTCCCGATCTGGGCATGAGTCAACGGAAAAGGCAGACAGTAGCCGTCTTCGGTCGGTTCGCCATATTCCTCAATCAGCAGTGTCAGAAAACCGAGGAGGCGATCGATAGTTCTGCGCTGTCCAAGTGTACTGAGCCAGAGAAGTTTGCGCTGATGCTGATAGCGGAAAGCATCCAACACTTCGCGGCGAAAATGCGGCCAGTTGTCCAGATCGTGCCAATACATCCAGACCACGGAGGTTTGGTCAACGTGAGCATAGCTTTGTAGCGTAAACGGTGACTGCGCCACAATCTCAAAGGGTTGCCCTGCGCCGACAAATCCTAAGAATGCTTCTTCGGGGCTGATACGAGCGAGACGAGATGCATTGCCGCCAGTGGCGTTGACCTGGGCTGTTCCCACGAGTCTTACGGCACCTTTTTGCACCAGATAAAGTAGACCTGGACGGGCAGGAATTCGCTCATCTTTACTAAAAGACCGAACTCGATAATGTTCTTGGGCCCAATCAATAATGCGCTGCCACGTCAAAAATGGACGAGACGCTTCTGAATTTTGTTGGGGAGATACTGAGTACATAAGTTAAAGGCTGTTGGAGAACAGTGTGAGACTTTGACAAGTCACTGAGTATTTAGCAGAAACCGAAACGCTGGCTCATTTCTCAACCGATCGGAATAGAGATAGGCACCTTTAGACACTTTTGCACTAAAGGGAGAAATCCGAAAGTAGAGTCTCCTTGTTTGTAGCCTGATCTCAGTAATTGTAACTACAAGCGACATGGACTCTTAACGAAACTGGAGGATTTTCGACCGAAATTTGACCAAAATCAACCTTATCCTAGAGCATCAACCGTAAATACCATGAATTGTAGCCTACATAAGATTACTTATCCTACGTTTCGCATATTGTTACTGGACAGACTATTTGAAACAATCTACCCGAAGGAGGATGTTGTAGTAGCAAAAGCTTCTTCACCTCAGAGACAGAATAATTCTTCTTACAGCAGCAAGCTTTGTGCGGCACAGATTCCACTCAGGCAGGTCAGAAATGCAACGTCTCTAACTGAGTATCAGTCTGCGATCGCCCTCAAATTAGCTTCTGGCTCACTGAGAACAGCCTTGCCTTTGGCGTATCAAGTCGCAAAAAACTTCACCCAGTTTGATGCACCCCAGACCGAGGAATCTACGGTGTTTCAAGACATTTTGCGTGAATTTACGGTACGAGTCACAGCATTAGGCTATCTGGAGTTTGTGTTGAGTGATCGAGGATTCGCAATCTGGTTACAATTCTTAATCGAGAAGCCACCCCGGATACCCCTGATTTCTGCGGATAAATTGCCTTCAGACGAGAGCACTTTTCTTTGTCAGTACAGCCATGCGCGCTGTGTAACGCTGATCCGTCTGGCTAAAGAAGCAGGAATTGAGTTAGATCGGTCAAATAGGACACAATCTAAGCCTGACCTTAGTGAACCAGCAGATCGAGATCTGATTTTTTTGATAATTTCCGTTCTAGATGATCTGTATGACGCTTCTATGACCCAGAGCAGTCAAACAGTCTTTAAAGGGACGATCGCGCTCGCTCAAGCTTTCCAGCGCTTCTACAAAGTTTGCCAACTTGTGAATTTGTCTCCACGAAGATTAAGTTTGGTGATGGTGACTCAAAGACTGCTGCGATCGTTGCTCCAAGAAGGTTTGGGGATCTGTGCACCGGATGAGCTTTAGCCCTTTCATTGAGAGACACATCGCTGTCATCTTGGTGTCATAACTTATTTTTATCTCCCAATCCGTGACAAAACCTGGGCGCTCAGATATATTATTGGAGTGTGAGGAGCGAACCAGCAAGAGTACCGAGACGAAACACGGCCAGTCGTCGGTACTCTTCCTGATTTTAAAGCTCTGTTGGTTGACTCTCAAACAGTTAACCTGAAAAGTTTTTCCATTGAAGTCTCAAATTACTAAAAGTTGGGGTTACTGCCTCCTGGCGAAAGTCTGATCGAGAAGGGCTTTGTCGGGAAGTAAAACCAGTTATGGCAGAGTTTTCCGAATTCTCCTCTGATCAATGCTGCCTCTAAATAGAAGTTCTATCAGCCTGCTGTAAAAGAAAATCTATCTGAAATGTGGTGGCATTCCAGACGGCAGCATTACGAGAAGGCGTAGAACAAATTTTGTCACATCAAACAGATGAAAAAAATAGATGAAAAGTAGTCGAAACCTGATTAACCGAGCTTGACATCTAACGTCTAATCACTGCCGTCTAATCACTGTCAAAGTGCTGAAAGCCGCCTTCTAAAGTGAGAACCTCATCGGGTATTTCTCCAGTTGGATCGACGACGCGAATATCAAGGTCAGAAGTGATTTTGCCCACGATCGCCGCTCCCTCTACTTTCTCGACTAATACTTGTGCGGCTTCTAGCGGCAGACACAACACCAGTTCAAAGTCTTCTCCACCATAAAGCGCCCAGTTCATCACCTTTTTGGGAGACACCAGACGCTTTAGAGCAGGATGGATGGGAATTGCAGATCGATCAACTCTCGCCCCAACTTGACTGGCACGACAGATCTGAACGATCGCGTCCGCAAGCCCGTCGCTGCTGTCCATTCCAGAAATAGGGAGGAGGGAGGAGGGAGGAGGGAGGAAAGGTAGAACGTCCAGGCGAGGGTTGGGGAATTGGTGGGCTTGGATTAGGGTGGTGAGATCGGCTTCATTGGGGGTTTCTGCAAGTTCTAGATAGAGCAACAGTTCTAAACCTGCTCTTGAAGAGCCGTGATAGCCTGTGACTAAGATGGCATCTCCAATTTGAGCCGTTGAGCGACGAATCACGCTGGCTGGCTCGACTTGCCCGAATGCGGTGATAGCGACGGTAATGATGGGCGATCGACAAATGTCACCGCCGACAATGACGGTTCCATACTTTTGCAAACAGCCTGTGATGCCGCGATACAAATCCTCAACCCAGCCCACCGACAATTCGCCCGGAAGCCCTAAGCCTACGGTAATTCCCAGGGGCGAAGCTCCCATTGCTGCAAGGTCAGAAAGATTTGCGGCCGCCGATCGCCATCCCACTGCTTGAGGAGGAGTGGTTTGATCGCTGAAATGTACGTCCTCGACCAGTACATCCGAGGTGACGACGAGTGACTTTCCCGCTTCGATCGAGAGCACTGCGGCATCGTCTCCCACTACGTCAGCAGGGCAAAAGGCTTGGAGGCGCTTGAGGAGTCCTTGTTCACCGATCGTCTGCACTGACACCCAATCGGCTTCTGAGCTAGTCATCGTTTTCCATCGTCGTTCGTTCCTGAATGCATCACCTCACTCAATAGCTCTCAAACCGTTTTATCCACTTAATGACTTAGAAATAAAATCGCTAAACTCCAACTAAGCTCTCGCGCTCACGAGCATTTGTTTTGTGAGGGTCACTTTGTCAATTGCCTTGTAGATGCTTGCTAAAATGCAAAGCAAATAGAATGAAATCTATTTATTCTTGACTATTTTGAAGCGAATTATTTGTCTCTTCCCTATATAAAAGTTGAATGTCTGCCCTCAGTGCATATCGGAATGCACCTTTGGCTTTCCACATTTTCTCCAAATGTTCTTCTGAATATACTCCTTCCACTCCGGGCTTTTCTCTTACCACTTTACGCAAAGCATAAAATGCTTGAACTGCATTCTCTGAAAGCAAAAGAAAAGCCCTTGTACTGTGCCATTCATCAAGCTTTGCGACAATGCCTTTGAAATACTCTTCGGGGACACCCTTCCCTTGAATAGCAATCTTCGATCTGCGGAGTCCATCAGTAATTTGAATTGCTTCAGGATAAATTTCAAGTCTTTTGTCATACAACTTAGTAGTCATACTCCTTTGTAGTTCTCGCTCAAATTTCTCATTCTGCAACTTCAAAGCATTTCTGTTGGCAATGTAAGAAATGAGAGCAATCACAACAGATACACCTGCTGCAATTACCGCACTAAGAATCCCTGTAATAAATCCCATCACTAATATCTGAAGACTTAACAATGTATTTAGAAGTCATTCTACCTGACCTTCTGATTCTCATTACTTGACTGATAAGCAGTTAAAGAATGAATGCGGAGTTTTCATGAGAAAAGACTGAGTGGCTATCACCCAGTCCTGAATTATGGATCAAATTTTCAATTAAGCGGCTTTGGGTTCGACCAGGTTCTCTAGACCGTCGATGACTTTCATGGATTCGATCGTATCCCCTGCCTTGAGTTTTTCTAGCACTTCTCGACCAGAGGTGACAAAGCCAAAAATCGCATAGCGACCATCCAACAGATTTAAGCCTGCGGGGGTCAATTCTGGCTCAAATAAGAAGAAGAAAAACTGAGACGAGCCGCCATTGGGGTCTTCACCCGGACGCGCCATCGCTAACGCCCCAAACGACGAGAAAGGCAAAACGGGCTGATCTAAATAGCGTCCAGCATCTTCGAGCGTGATGCCATACAGGGGAGCCGCATCGCCTTTGACCAAAATTTCTAACGGGACAGCGCGATACTTCTTGGTGTCAGGATCGATGAATCCAACTTCTGGGCCGGGCGGATCGCCAATTTGCAGCACGTAAGAATCTTCGGCTCTGGTGAACTGCAAACCATCGTAGAAGCCGCGTTTGACCAGATCGACAAAGTTGCCAGCCGTGACGGGGGCGCTAAACCCATCGAGCACGATCGTCAAATCTCCCTGGCTCGTCTTCGCTTTAACCGTCGCACGTCCTTTAAGTTGAGGCAGGTTGCTATATTCTTCGGGCACCTCGTAAGGGAATTTTTGCACCATCAATTCTTCGAGGTCGGTGACGAGACTGAGCAAATCCGCCCGCTGCGATCGCGTCTGTTCTTTATTCTTCGCTTCGGCGCTGGTTTGGAGGGTTTCAACGCCCGCTTTGAGTTTGGCAATGATCGCCTCTGCCTGGGGCTTTTTGTCGTCGGGAATTGAGGCTAGAAGTTGAGTCTGGCGATCGGTCAAAATTCGATAAGCTTGTTTGACATCGCCGACGACTGCCCCCCAGCGACGATTGGCCCGCAGTTGCGCGGTGATATCTTCGAGGCTAAATTGCAGCTTGCGAACATCAGGATTGTCGATCGGCAATGCATATCTCAACAGCGACTGCGAATCAGTAATCGGATTGCCCGGAGGCAGTGCATGAGCTGGAGATTGCCAACCGATCAGAAAGCAAACCAGCCCTAGAATCAGCAGTCTGACCGACCCCTTGCGGGTATCTCGACGAGATCGCCGCTTCAAAGAATTGAGCTTCATACCATTCCAAACAAACATGTCGCGCTCCCTCTGTGCTAAAAAGCCCTTCTCGATTGTGCCATGAGGGGGAGCATCGTGAAGATTGGGGTTTGGGGTGTAAGGGTGCAGGTCAAATCTTTTCCTTGACTCCTCACTCCTTACTCCTCACTCTTCACTCCTCACTCCATCGCTCTACCCGAAATCGAATCTTCTTTGAGCGGCTTGATAAATCGGCTGTTGGCGCGAATAAAGCAATTGATGGAGCGATCGCCCTTTTGCCCACTGACCGGAATCCAGGGCTTGCCACGATTGTCGAGGAGCATAATTTGATTGCGTCCCATATTGCCCGTGACGGCTTGAAGGCGCTGTCCTTTTTTGAAGGTGAACCTGATGGGCCAGTCGGCGATCGCATACTGATTATTCAAAAAAATTGCGGCGGGTGCATCGGCACCATCCAGCGTTACGGACTGAAATTGCTTGGCCATGCGGCAGTTTAGCCCTTTGGAGTCTCCATCGACGACGATCCAATTGGACTGTCCGGGGGAGCTGCTTCTCGCTGACTTGGGTATTGGGTAATCGCCCTGGCGATCGGGAACCGGAACCGCTGTCGCTAATTGGGTTCCTACGATCGTGGCAGCGAGTGTCAGCAAAATAACCTTGATTGAGGGTTGCATCGTTTGTTAGGGCTTGCAAAAACTATGGAGATTCAGTATAAGATTTTATGCCGTTTCCTGGTGCAGTCTCCAAGAGAAGTGTGACTAAACCTTTTGAGCGTGCTGAGTGCAAAGTCTAAAACTTAGAGCTAGTCAGTGCTTGCAAGCGACTTGAGAAACGCAGCTTATAACCTAAGCCCCTTAAGCATTTGTAACAAAAGAAGACTTCTCTATTTGAAAGCACGTAGATTTTTCTCAGAGAGAATTGACGATCGCGCCTAAAATTGGAAAGCCATCTACACAAGAGGACGGGCCCCACCATGAATCTGAGAGACCTTGCTGCTGCTTCAGCGACCTGGCAAATTGCTAGTGTACGAGCCGATCGTGATTTGACGAGAGAAGTCCAGCAGCGCCTGATTTTGTTGGGATATCAGCCTGGGCCCGTCGATGGACTCTGGGGCAACGGGACTCAAGCCGCCTATGCTGCCTTTGCGAGAGCCAACCAACTCAAGCCAGAAGAACTGTCTCCAAGAGCGGCTCAACTGCTGCTGAGAATCAACCAAACCCCCGCGCCTCGACCGACTCCTACACCCACTCCGACCCCGCGTCCGACCCCCACGCCCACGCCTGCCCCCAGACCAACGCCCGTTCCTACGCCTGCTCCGACTCCCACGCCCAGACCGACTCCTACACCTGTTCCGGCACCGACTCCTGCTCCAACCCCTACGCCTATTCCGACCCCGACCCCTGTTCCGACTCCCACGCCTGCGCCTGTTCCCACGCCAAGCCCTGTTCCGGTTCCGACTCCTGTTCCAACCCCTGTTCCGACTCCCACGCCTGCGCCTGTTCCCACGCCGACTCCGACTCCCACCCCTACCCCGACTCCTGCTCCTGTTCCCACGCCAAGTCCTGTTCCAGTCCCGGCTCCTGCTCCCACCCCTACCCCGACTCCTGCTCCGACCCCTACGCCCACGCCGACACCTGTCCCTACGCCCAGACCTACACCCACGCCGACTCCCACGCCTGCCCCAACTCCGAGATATGCCAGCCCGACCCAGGCCTTGCCTAGAGGCTTGCGCGAGATTGCAACCGGGGGCGTGATTTGGCAGATTGACAGAATTGCGGCGAGTCAGGGCTTGGCGAGAGAAGTGCAACAGTGTCTGGATGCGTTGGGTCATGCACCAGGGCCGATCGATGGCGTTTGGGGCAATGGCACTCAAGCCGCCTATGCTGCCTTTGCCAGGGTTTACCAATTCAAATCGAATGAGATGCCCCCTCAAGCGGCACAGTTTCTTTTGGAGCCGACGATTTCAGGAATTGCGATCGTGCGTCCGATTCGTCAACTGGTGGATGGGGACTATCGATCGGTGGCTCAGTCGATCGGCTGTGAGGTGGCCGCAGTCCGGGCGGTGGTGGATGTCGAAGCCGCAGGGTCAGGATTTTTTAAGGATGGCCGCCCCAAAATCTTGTTTGAAGCTCACTGGTTTTCGGCATTTACAGACAGTCGCTTCGATCGTTCTAATGGCGACATTTCTAGCCCCGTGTGGAATCGTGCCCTTTATCTGGGCGGTGCTGCTGAATGGGATCGCTTGTACAAAGCGGCTCGGCTCAATCGCGCAGGTGCCCTCAAGTCAGCCTCTTGGGGGTTGGGTCAGGTGATGGGCTTTAACCACGAAGCGGCGGGCTATAGAGATGTCGAAAGTTTTGTCCGCGATATGCACCTCAGCGAAGGCAAACAACTCATGGCAATGTTTAACTTTATCAAGAGCAACCGTCTCGATCGCTTTTTAATCAACCGCGACTGGGCCGGCTTTGCACTCCGCTACAACGGCGAAGGCTATCGAGCCAACCGCTACGACGAAAAACTAGCCGATGCCTACCGATATTGGAAAGGGAGAGCTTAGGGAGAAGATGAGGAAGCTAATTTGAAAGGAGAATGGGCGATCGTCCAGATTGAACGACTTGAGGTTCTGAGCCAAAGGGAATTGGGACGATCGCGCTTTCATTCACGGTCAATTTAATGAAGTTCTTTCGCTCCGTTGCTGAGATCTTCTGCCCCCACCTGCCAATTCCTACCGTGTACATACAAGTCGTTGTCGCTTCGTTTCAGGCGGCTTCAGCCCCCTAAATCCCCCAGTCTGGGGGACTTTGACCAAGGAAAGATTTCCAAAGTTCAAAGCCATGACGACGGCTCAAAGTCCCCCATTTTTGGGGGATTTAGGGGGCGAAGGATCTCAGCAATGACAGGATCGACTTGTGTGTACACGGCAGACCTGCCATTTTTGGAGGACTTTGAGATGGAGATTTTCGACAGGAATGCTTGGATTTAGCGTTAACCCTGAAATAGATCGCACACCAGCACGACGACGCTTCTCTTGTGGAGAGTGACTGCCAAATTGTGAGCGATCGTAAAGTATTTACCCCCTCGACAAGGCAGTAGGCGCAGAGCTATCTAAGTATTAATCCCTTTTTTGTGTAATCTACATGACATCAAATCGAGTCAGCGCCACTTTAAATGCAGACGCTCGTCAGACTGTGATGGAGGCGATCGAGACCATCAAGCAAGCCATGCCGTTCTTGTTGCATTTGAGCGCAGAAGAACGCAGAACTTTGCCCAAGGTCGGCGATCGTGCTCGCGGTTTTATCCTCAATTGCCTGGATGCCGCGCAACAACATTCTGGTTGTCTCCCCCGATCGTTTGATGTGGAGGAAATGCAGAAAGATGTGCAGTTGATTGAGGACCTCTATCCGGTGCTAATGGCCCTAATGGAGTTGCATAGCCTGGTGGATGATACCTATTTTGCTGCCCACAGTGAAGCTTATGTTGCGGCACTGAAGGTTTACGATGCAGCCAAATCCCATGACGATATGCCAGGGATGAAGATTGTAGTGGAACAACTCAAGCAGCATTTTGCCCGCCGCAATAAGAAAGAGTCGATCGAACCTACCCCGGAGCTTGCGCCGACTGTGATTGCTTGATAGAAAGAACAGTCTGTTCACGTCTAAAATTTGCCAACTTTGACAACGTTTCTACCCTCGCGATAGGAACGTTTCTTTTTAGATATCCTCTAATCCGTCACGCGATCGAAACAATCTATTAAAAAAACGGAACGATCCGTTAGAAAATCAAAACGATCCATCGTCAGAACGGAATGATTTATTAGAAAAACAGAATGCTCCGTTAGAAAAACAAAAGGATGGAGTGGCAAGACCGGAATGTTTTGTTAGAAAACCAAAATGATTCGTTGTCAGAACGGAATGCTTCATTAGAAAAACAGAATGCTCCGTTAGAGAACCGAAAGGATGGGCTGGCAAAACGGAATGATAGGTTGGCAAAACGGAACTGAAGATCGCGGCAGTGTAATTCTATAGTTCTATTAACTTCGCGCTATTTATCGATCGGCAGTAACCCCATGTCTATGTCAGGAAATTCATCTGCGATATCTGGCAGTGTTGCAAGTAATGCTAATAGAGAAGATCGTTTGACAGGCTCAATGACTAAACGCTCTCCTTCCTTGCGAATGATTACTTCGTCTGTAGGTAGCTCAAACTCGTGAGGAATCGTTAGCGATTGACTTGTGCCGTTATGGAATAAATGAATAACTCGCTCTATCGTCAACCAGCAACCTCTTACTGTTGGTATCTAGCATTGTACAGAGCGGCACCTCGATCGCTTCCGACAATTCCCTCATCCCTTCAATATGCTACTGCCAGTCCATCGGCGCGAGGCTCTGAGGCAGCAACCAAAACATCACCATGACGTAGAATGATTTGACCCCGACCAAAGTCACCAGGTTCTGCACTGAGTTGGATTTGATGACGACGATCGCTCAACCCCACCGCCACATCACGAGAAACAGACGGCTCTAATAGGACACGATCGTCACTCAACCAACGCCAGCGCGGAGCATCTAAAGCAGCTTGTGGATTGAGACCATAATCGACTAAATTAATCACCATTTGCAGATGTCCTTGAGGTTGCATTGGCCCACCCATCACTCCAAATGCGCCTAATGGTTGCCCCTCTCGACTCAGGAATCCAGGAATAATCGTGTGAAATGGACGTTTGCCAGGAGCCACTTGATTGGGGTGCCCCAACGCTAACGTGAATCCTGTAGCCCGATTTTGTAAAGCAATTCCGGTATCGGGAATGAGAATGCCACTGCCGAATCCCATGTAGTTAGATTGAATCAGAGAAACGGTCAAGTCTCCGTCGGCTGCGGTGAGATAAACAGTACCGCCTTGAGGCAGCCCAGACACAGCGCGAGGAATAGCAGTGTGATGAATTTGCGATCGCCGTTCATCAGCATACTTCTTGTCTAATAGATTAGCGATCGACACTTCCATAAAGGCTGGATCAGAAACGTGACGATAGGCATCCGCGAACGCTAACTTCATCGCCTCGATCTGCAAATGATAAGCCTCGATCGATTCACGCGGATACTGCGACAGATCATAGCCTTCGAGAATATTCAATGCCATCAACGTTGCAATGCCTTGACCATTGGGTGGAAGCTCCCAAACCGTCATTCCTCGGTAGTTTGTAGAAATCGGATCGACCCATTCAGGCTGATGATTAGCCAGATCTTGCTGGGTGAATAGTCCATTCGTTTGTGCGGCAAAGGTAGCGATCGCCGCCGCCAACTCCCCTCGATAAAAAGACTCTCCTTGCGTGATAGCGATCGCTCTCAGCGTTTTGGCATGATTGGGACTGCGCCAAATTTCTCCCGCCTGGGGTGCCCGCCCCTGTGGAAAAAACACCTGCTGAAACGGCTGAAACTCTGGACTGGTTAAGGGTAAATAAACCTGTTCTGCTCGTTTCCAGGCGCGGGCCGTCTCAGGCGACACCGGATAGCCCGCCTCCGCATAGTAGATGGCTGGCTCAAACAATCGCTCAAAGGGCAACTTCCCCCAACGCTTCCAGAGCGCTTGCCACGCCGAGACAGCCCCCGGAACGGTGACAGTTGACCAGCCTAGAGACGGCATTTTCTCAAGTCCGGCAAACGTATCTGGCGAGAGAGCTTGAGGACTTTTGCCCGACGCATTCAAGCCATGCAGTTGACTGTCCCAGACCAGCGCAAACGCATCAGACCCAATCCCATTAGAAGTTGGCTCGACGACCGTAAGCGTGATCGCCATCGCTACCGCCGCATCTACAGCATTTCCGCCCGATCGCAGCATTTCTAATCCCGCCAAAGTTGCCAGAGGTTGGCTGGTAGCGACGGCTCCTCGTCTACCCAAAACGACCCGTCTACCAGAGGCGTAAGGATATCGAGTCAGATTGTTAAAGTCCATTTGTTAACTAATTTGTGGAATTCCCCATCCGCCATGCGGTAGGGATGGATAGCAACGGCGCGGTAGCGCCAATCTCTCACCAACGAGCGCGAGAAATCCGATACAATACAAACGGTCGATGACCCACCCACATGGCTGACCACAAAAGGCTTTTAGCCCCGCAACTAGCATGAGAAAGGGGGAAGAAACAAGTCCTGCTGGTCGGGCATTCCCGTAAATCCAAGATGCGTTTGTCGAATTGAAATCAACAACCTTGGGAAGCAGGGTTGCTGCCAGGGTAGTAGAGCAATCTGCTACGGGAGTTAGAGCCGCATCAAGTGCGCTAAACCTCCGGAGGACAAGTAAGACCATCATCGTACTTGGTACGAAATCTCTTAGAGATTCCCTAACGTGGCATTGACCGATGAAACTGGAAGCCCCATCCGCCATGCAGTGGGGTACTTCACAGTCCATGTCTTTTGGGTCGTGGCAGCATCGTCGATCGTATCGTAGAAAAATTCGTCACACCTGAGCATCCTGATTTGATCGCAATCCAAGCGGACTAAGAAACACGATCCTTTCGATCGGTCGGCAACCTCCTATGAAAAAACAAGCTCTGCTCCTGAGTGGGGCAATCATGCTCACAGTTGGAATGGCTTCACTCGCCCCTTGCCAGGAAACTGTCACTCAACCCTCAGCCCAACCTTCTCCAACGCCTGTTGACTTTCCTCACTGGCGAATTGTGCTGGCGGATCAATCCAGTCGATCGCCCGATTTTGCCAGCTTTCTCCAGACATTGCGGCAGGCTGTTCAAAAGAGAGACGTGACCTTTATTCGCAGCATCGTCACCGAGGAAACTCAGTTTGGATTTGGGCCCCATCGATCGCTGTCTTATCTCAATCCCGACAATCCCAATTCACCCTTTTGGTCACAGTTAGAAAAGGCGATCGCCCCTGGCTGCACCGATGAAGCAACGCTACCCCAGCCAAATCAGGAACCACTTTTTTCTTGCCCCACGGTGTTTAGGCAATTTGATCAAGCGGTGAAAACTGCGCCCCAAAAGCCACTTGCTTACGAAACGTCGGTTGTGATTGTGGGAGAAGCGATCGTGCGATCGCAGCCTATTGCCAATTCTCCCGGCGTTGCCGTTCTTGAGAATGAGATTGTGCAGTTTGATCAGGCGACTCTTGAAGCTTCGCCCCAACCCCTACAAGACGAGGCCCTTTCACCCGATAATCTCAACGGCTGGACTCCCGTCATTTTGCCCAACGATCGACGCGGCTACGTCCCCAATCGTCAGGCTTATCGTCCTTTAGGCTATCGGGCTGTTTTCGCAAAGAAGGGCGATCGGTGGATACTCCAAGCCTTCGTCTCAGGCGACTAAAGCTTTTATTCACATGGAGAAGAGTTTCTACACAGTAGAAAGTCACCATATACCCATATCCGAGCATTATCGTAGCTCGACTTTATCCATTTGCTGAAACCCTGAAATACCAGTAACCGCAGCGAAAAACTTCATCGAACTCACCCCTTCATAACACCACCCCTTTTAACCAGCCCTTTCAAGGTGTACTGCCAAAGAGCTTTATAATTGCCTGAAATTATTATCTAACACGGCTTTCAATCATACCTGCTTATCCTCGCACGTAGGTCAAGCGTACTGAAATCGATGGAAATCGAGGGGAGATCGCTCAATTTGAGGGCATTTTAGATATCCTTGTCCGCAGTTTTCATCAATTTCTATCAGAATGCCTCCAAATGGTAGATGGTAATTTCTCCTGCTCAAAAGATTGAAATCTCCATTTACCAGGGGGTTCATAGATTATTAAAAGTAGCTCAATTGACCTTGAAAGGGCTGCCCCTTTTAACTGAAACAGACATCCCTCCTCTCTCCTCCCTCCTCGCGCAGCGGATTACCCCCAAAGGGGGAACAGATCATCGAAGTGCTCCCTTACCCCTCCAAATTGCTCTGCTGTCAAGTTCGATACATCTTGTGAGGAAACGATCGCGTTTAGTGAGACAATCGCCCTCACAGTTTGCTTCTACGCTCGTTAACCTGTCTGAACTAGAGAAAAGAATTTATGAATTTGAAGGGTCTGAATTTTGTGCAACGCATGAGTGCCACCGCGAAAAAATTGGCTCCTGGAATGGCGCTCGCGCTGCTACTGGGTGCCTGTGGGGGTCAAAATACCTCGACGACCAGTTCTCCGGCCGCGACAGGATCTCCGGCAGCAGCAGGATCTCCGGCAGCAAGTGACTTTGTGGTGGGAATGGTGCTGGTCGGCCCAAAACAAGATGGCGGATGGAACCAATCGCACTTTGAAGGCATCAAGGGAGCGATCAAAACTCTACCCGGAGTCAAACTGGAGTATGTGGATAAGGTCAACCCGGCCGATCGCCCCAATGTCAAAGGCTCGCAGGTGGCGGATGACCTGATCGCAAAAGGGGCAAAATTTGTGATCTTTAACTCCGACGACTTCAAGGACGACGCACTAGAAACTGCGAAAAAACATCCCGATGTCAAGGTGATCCATGCCTCTGGTGACTACGCCTGGAAGGAAGGCAAAAATTTCAAAAATCAGGCAAATCTCAGCAACATCATGGGCAGGATGGAGTACGGCAAAATGATTGCTGGCTGCGCGGCCGCCCTGGGCACCGAAACAGGCAAAATCGGCTACCTCGGCCCACTAATCAATGATGAAACGCGCCGCTACGCTTCGTCTGCCTTTATGGGTGCCAAATACTGCTGGGAAAACTACCGCAAAAAGCCCGCCGCCGACCTTGATTTCAAAGTCACCTGGATTGGCTTCTGGTTCAACATTCCTGGCAAAACGCTTGACCCGACCAAGGTGGCCGATGACTTCTACAACGGGGGATTTGACGTGGTGATGTCTGGCATCGATACGCCAGAAGCGGCCGTCCAGGGCAAGAAAGCGGCCGAAGCAGGTAAGAAAGTGAAATTTACGCACTATGACCTGGCAACGGGCTGTAATCTGGCTCCTGACATCTGTTTGGGCACGCCTTACTACAATTGGGCTTCTCCTTACGCCGATGCCATCAAAAAGGCAAAAGACGGCAAATTTACGAGTGAGTTTGTCTGGTCGGGGCCCAACTGGCAAGACATCAACAATCCCGGTACAAATATGATCGGCTTCAATCCTGGTACAGCGCTGGGTGAAAACAAAAAATTCATTGATGAGTTTGTCAAAGGGTTAGGAGACGGCAGCATCGATCCTTTCAAAGGGCCGATGAACTTCCAGGATGGAACGCCGTTCTTGAACGCGGGCGAGAAGGCCACCGATCAGCAAATCTGGTATCTGCCACAATTGTTAGCAGGCATGGAGGGGCCGAGTAAGTAGCGTTCTGCAACCCTCACGGGCAGAGGTAGAGAATGGAGGCATGGACGGTTTGTGAATTTACGATCGCCCCCTGCTCATCCATCACTGCCTCGCTCCCGCTGCTCTTCACGTCCTGACCCTACTCCAACGGTGGATTTGAGACGTTGTTCGATTGATTGGCAAACTTTAGGTCAGAACTCTTTGCTAAAAGTCCTCCAGAATTGGCAGCCTGGGAGGCAAAAGCTTGACCCGCAAGGGGTCAAAATGACCGCAAACACAACGCTCCATCACCCACTATCCCTATGAAGGTTGAACTACAACACATCAGCAAACGCTTTGGAACGGTGCAGGCCAATGATGACCTGTCGCTGACGATCGCTGCCGGGACAATTCATGGGCTGTTGGGCGAAAATGGAGCCGGAAAAAGTACGCTGGTCAAGGTTTTGAGTGGCTTTATCAGTCGCGATTCGGGAATGGTTCTCCTGGATGGCCAGGCGGTCGAAATCAAAACGCCCGCAGATGCGATCGCTCACGGGGTGGGGATGCTGCACCAAGATCCGCTAGACTTTCCGCCGCTGTCGGTGTTAGACAATTTCATGGTTGGCAAAAGCGGGAATCTATTTTTGGATCGACGACGATCGCAGCGTGACCTTGAGCGATTGTCACATCAGTTGAATTTTAATCTCAACCCCAACGAAATTTTGGGCAATCTCACCGTCGGCGAACGGCAGCAGTTAGAGATTTTGCGGCTGTTGTCGTTGGGTGCCAAAACGCTGATTTTAGACGAGCCGACGACCGGAATTTCGGCCTCTCAAAAGACGGCGCTGTTTGAGGCAATGAAGCAGTTGGCGACAGAAGGAAAGTCGATCATTTTCGTTTCCCACAAGCTCGAAGATATTGAAGAATTGTGCGATCGCGTTACCGTTCTGCGTCAGGGCAAACTGATGGGCCATGCCGAGATTCCTTGTCCTGATGAAATCTTGATCGACCTGATGTTTGGACGCGAACTGGCACTGCCGATGAAGCCCAAAACTCGCCAGGAAACGCCCTCTCTCCAGCTTGAAGCCGTTCGTTTGGTCACCGATCGCTTAACGCTAAACATGGGCAACCTCACCGTCTATCAAGGAGAAGTCATCGGGCTGGCCGGACTCGAAGGCAGCGGACAACAACAGCTTTTATTACTCTGTGCGGGACTGCTCAAAGCGTCCACAGGGCGAGTCATCATCGACAACCTAGACATGACCCACAAACCCTACCGCGATTATTTGAATAATGGAATTGGCTATTCTCCCGCCGATCGCCTCAAAGAAGGTCTGGTTTCGGGGCTGACAATTCACGATCATGTGGCCCTTCGTACACCGTCGCGCAGCCTGTTTGTAGATTGGAAAGAAACGCTCAAGCAAACGGTGCAAGCGATCGCAATGTTCAACATTCGTGGCAACTCTAACACACGAGTCGAACGGCTATCAGGCGGCAATCAACAACGCACACAACTGGCTCTGTTACCCGTACCGCTGAATCTGTTGCTCATGGAGCATCCCACCCGTGGATTGGATATCGAATCGGTGTTGTGGGTGTGGCAGCAACTCATCGCCCGATGTCAGGGAGGAACAACCATTTTGTTTATGTCCTCTGATTTGGATGAAATTATGCAGTACAGCGATCGCGTAATCGTATTCAGTGGCGGACAGGCATCCGAGCCGATCGCGGTTGAAGATCTGACGGTCGATCGTCTGGGTCAAATGATCGGAGGACGACTCAGTGAGCGCGTCGAATCCTCAATTCGCTAAACAAACCCGCACCAAAATTTCTATCTTAAAGTCCCCCAAATTGGGGGGTTGGGGGGCAGAAGCGTTGAACAACGAAGCCAAAAACCATTATCGAATTCATGTCAAACAACCCGTTAAATAAATAGTGTTTGGAATGGAGAAAATGACACTTGTTTCTAAATCTCTGGTGTATCAACTGATCGCGATCGTCGTGGCGCTCGTTTTCATTGCGATCGTGATTGTTTTAGTCGGGGCTTCTCCGCTAGAAGTCGTCAGCAAAATGTGGACGGGAGCCTTTGGGACAGTGGGGCAGTTTGCGAGAGTGGTGGCCACGCTTTCACCGCTTTTACTCTGTGCCAGTGGGTTATTATTCACCTTTACAGCAGGCTTGTACAACTTGGGTATCGAAGGGCAGATTGCGTTTGGAGCGATCGCCGCCACGTTGATGATGCGCCTGACTCAGGATGCTTTTCCGCCTGCGCTGGTGATTCTCTTAGCCATTGTTGCGGGTGGTTTGGGTGGAGTCATTTGGGGATTGCTGGCGGGTATTTTGAATGTGTACGGTCGCATTAACGAAATTTTTGCGGGACTGGGTTTAAACTTTGTCGCAGATGGATTAGCGCTGTATTTAATTTTTGGGCCGTGGAAGCGTGACGGCGTTGCATCAATGAGTGGAACTGAGCAGTTTCGCGAATCTCTCTGGCTGCCCACATTTGGTAAGACGGATGCGAGTCCCATAGCATTGCTTTTAGCGATCGCTTCCGTAATCATCACCCTGATCGTCTTGCGAGGCACTTATTTTGGGTTGCGTCTGAGAGCCGTGGGTCAAAATCTTCGCGCTTCCTATATATTAGGCATTCCTTCGATTCGTCAATTGCTGAGTGCATTTGCGATTTGTGGCGGTTTCGCAGGAATTGCAGGCGCGTTACAGGTTTTAGCCGTGTTTCATCGCTTAATTCCCAGCATTTCGAGTGGGTTGGGCTATCTTGCTCTACTGGTTGCGATGTTAGTTGGGTTTAATGCCTGGATGATTTTACCGATCGCCCTCTTCTTCAGTGCATTAAACATTGGTAGCCTACAACTGCCGCTAGAACTCAGTCTAGAATCTTCTCTTTCCGGTGTGATTCAAGGAACGCTGGTGCTGTTTATTCTCTTAGGGCGAGGCTTGAGCGAAACGGTGAAATGGGGAGCTTTGCGCGATCGCTTACCAATTCGCTGATCGACCAGTGCCTAACTCCCCATTGTTTACTTCAAATTCACTTCAACGCCTGTGCAGCACAAGATTGAACAATTTGAGTCATTTCACGACGCATCGGCTTATTTGCCCCAAGTTCGTCGCTAATTTTGATAAATTCTGTCAGCGTGTATTGGTTTTGAATGCCGTCGATCGAGCAGCTACAAATTTTTCTCATTACAGCCGGATCGACACTTTTGCCGCCCGATGTGCAAGAATCAACAAAAATCTGGACAACTTGCTCAGGATAAGGGTTTACAGGGGCTTTCTTTGTGGTTCCTTGAGCGTTGGACGAGTTGGCAGAAAGGGTGAATGCAGCCGTTAGCAGACAAGTGCTGAAAGTAAAAATTGAAGGAAGCCGACGTGATTGCATTGTGATTCTCCTGATCAAAAGTTTGGTGTTCATCCTCGTATCGTAATTCCTGAAATTGGGCAAATCGGAGACTTTGGAGACACTTCATAAAATCTAAATCATAAAATCTGAACTTTGGCTCACTCAAATTCACTTAGATACAGGACTGACGTGATGAATTTTGCACAATTTATGCCAATTTTGGCGACAGCGATCGCCACCTCTACGCCCCTCGTTTTTGCCTGCCTGGGTGAAACCGTCACCGAACGCGCCGGGGTGATCAATCTCTCCGCCGAAGGCACAATTTTGCTGGGTGCAATGACCAGCTTTGCGATCGCCAAAACCCTCGAATCCACCGGAGCCGTCCCCAGTCTAATTTTGGGCTTTGCGGGTGCGGCCGGCGTAGGGGCACTGATTGCCCTGATTGTCGCCCTAGGAACCTTGACGCTCAAACAATCTCAGGTGGCGATCGGCTTTGTGTTGGCGCTACTGGCCGCAAATTTGTCGTCGTTTTTGGGCAACTCGTTTGTGAGAATTCCCGGCCCGACAGTGCCCAGCTTCAAGATTCCTGTGTTGCAGCATATTCCTCTTTTAGGCGAACTATTCTTTAGCAGTGATCTGTTGGTTTACCTCAGCTATGCAGCGATCGCTCTGATCTGGGTTTACTTTTATCGGACTCGTGCTGGCTTGATGCTCAGAGCGATCGGCGAACAGCCCAATGCTGCCTTTGCCAGAGGCACGAATGTCGTTTTGATGCGCTATCTCTACACGGCGATCGGGGGAGCCATGACAGGGATGGCGGGAGCCGCATTCTCGCTAGACTTCAAGGCTGGATGGAGCCATTTACATACCGCAGGCTATGGATGGATAGCATTAGCGATCGTGATCTTTGGGGGTTGGAATCCATTGCGCGTCGCGTTGAGTTGTTATCTATTTGGAATTCTACAATCGTTAGCCAGCGTTGCTCAAAGTACAATTCCTGACATTCCGACTCAGGTTTTTACAGTCGCCCCGTTTATGTTGATGATCCTATTTCTCGTATTGACTTCGAGTGAGTGGTTAGAGCGATTGTTGAAACTGTTACCTTCTCCAATCGATCGTACGGCTTCAGAACTGATTCGCAGCACGCCGCCCGCCGCTTTAGGCAAAATATTTGAGCAAGATTAGGCTTTGTTGCATGATTAGAAAAACGGTCAGATCCGCATTGGAATAGTCTTGGTATTAAGCTTCAACCTTGTAGCTATCAGGCTTGGCAATCTGAATCATCCGATTGAGCGCAGCACATTTGATGAACAACTCCACCGCTTGATTGTCAAATTGACGCGCACTGAGATTGCCGCCAAAGATCGTTTTGAAGCGAAACAGGGTGGTTTCTGCAATCGATCGACGATGATAGCCAGAGTCGCGCTTCCAGCGTTTGCGTCCATGCTTACGAATCGAACGCAGATTCTCATCCCGTTGATGAGGCTTGCCTTTACGATTGCCATGCTGCCAAATCTTGGCATCCTTGCGCGGAGGAATGACGGCTTTAGCTCCTTTGGCTTCAATCTCGTCATAGCAATGGCGATGGTCATACGCACCATCGGTAGAGACTTGGTTTATCGGCTCTTCAATGGCTTCCAGCACATCGTTGAGCACTTCTCCATCATGGAAATCGTTGGTTGTGACCACCGCCGCTAAGATTTCGCCCGTTGCCTCATCGACTCCCAGATGCAGTTTGCGCCAGGTGCGTCGTTTGCTCACTCCATGTTGACGGGTTTTCCACTCCCCTTCGCCATACACTTTCACCCCCGTTGAATCCACCACCCCATGACGAGACCCCTCCTTCGGCACCACCGGCAGTTCAACCGAGAGTTGACCCAATCGTCGCCATAGAGTGCTGTGGTCAGGAACGGGTAAATCAATCTCCATCAACTCAAAAATGGATTCCACGAAGCCTTGGCATTGCCGTCCGGCTAATTGATACACGGCTTTCAACGTCGCCATCGTCAGGATTGCCAAATCGCTATAAAGCTTGGATGCTCCGGGCTTACCGCTCAAATCCTCAACAATCCATGCCTCCAGCACAGACTCCTCGATCCAGAAGGTGAGACTTCCTCTCTGCTTCAATCCAGCGTTATACTCAGACCAGTTGCGGATGCGGTATTGAGGTTTCATGGCGTAGTTTTGGTGTGGTAATTGAAACTTACCATGTCTCTACCCTCCGCAACCCCTCTTTATGCAACAACGCCGCTGTGAATTATGTTGTGATTGTTGTTGCTGGCGGGCCCGTCACAGGCTAATCCGACGGTGATTCCTGCGAGTAGCATTTGGGGAATGGGAGCGAAACCAGAGGCGAGATACAGATTGCTACAGGGATTGTGAGACACTTTGACATCGTGTAGTTTGAGAATGCGAAGATCACGATCGTCACAATAAACACAATGCACCGCTAACACGTCAGGCTTGAGAAATTCAATCGATTCGAGATAGGGAAGATCACGCATTCCGAAACGCTGTATGGAATTCTCAATCTCAAACGGAGTTTCAGAAACGTGAATCGTAATTAGTGCTTTAAGATCATCCGCAAGTTGACGAGTTTTGGATAAGGTTTCTGTGTCTACGCTCCAAATCATGCAGGGCGCTAACCCAACTTGAACTCGCGCATCAGGTTGATTGTATTTGTTGATCAAATTGGACGCATCAGATAACGCTTGATCCAACGGTTCGATTAATGCTTTGGGAACGCCAAACTCTTCTCCCAGTGTGAGATAGCCCCGCGCCACAATACCCCGCATTCCTGTCTCTTGAAAGGCTTGAATGACGGCTTCGGTTAGCTTGCCTTTGGGGTGGGCATACATGAAATCAACGAGCGTTGTGGTGCCTGATTTGATTGCTTCCACACAGCCATGACGCGCTGCTGCATAACAATCTTCTGGAGTGAGTTGGGCCGCAGATGGCCCAGTCATGCAGGTAAACCAATCTTTGAGAACCCGATCGTTGCCCAACCCTTTGAGTAAGGTCTGAAACAAATGCGTGTGCGTGTTGACCATTCCAGGAATGATGGTGCGATCGCTGCAATCCAACTGGTCGGCATCGGGGTATTTTGCCACTAGTTCAATCGTGTTGCCAATATCGAGAATGCGATCGTGCCTCACCAAAATGGCGGCATCTTCTAGCACTTCTCGCCCCGGATTCATTGTGATTACAGTTGCACCAGTCAGCAGTCTATCCATTCCTCACACCTTCGATATTGCAGACAATCATACCGATTTTGGGTGAGGTCGATCGTAGGCTATATGTCAGAATGCAGCGTTTTTGAATGAATGATGGGCGGAGGCAAATTTCAAATTTCAACTTGTTATGTATGACTGTGCGAACATTGAAATTATGAGATTAAAAGAGTACTCGATCGATACCGAGATTCACACGAATTAAAATTCGGGATTCCAAAAAACCAAAAACTCTTGTAAGATATTCCGCAGGTGGGTATCACGCCCCGGAAATCTGATTGTGGCGATCAGACCTCCGAGGACTTCCACCTAAGTTAAACGTACTAACTTTGGAGGCGTTCATGATTGTACTACGTCTGCTTTGCGATGGGATCTTGAAAGGTTGGAATCAAGATCCTGCATACACTTCATACGATGGGGGAACGTTTGAGCCGTCAGCGTTCCTATCCTCTTTGAACTAAATAGAGAGGATAAAACAACATGGCCGTTAGGAGACACCTTCCTGACTCGGTTTCGTTTAGCTTTGAGTTGCAATGCTCGTTAGTGAGACGATACCAAGTTACCGTTACCATGGATTTGCAAGAGCGATTGATTTTTATGCCCTCTGGCATTCTCTCGGATGTCAGGAATTGTATTGAAGAGTTTGTTGAACAATTGAGTGAAGTTGCTTCAAATCAATTAGCCTATCTCAAATGGGATGGCACGAGCGATTTGACGACTGAATATCAAGTGATTCGCGTGTTAGCGGGTTATCAAACTCAGCGTTCTCTAATGAAGTTCGATATTGTCATGGGGGCTGGTTCACTGATACATCTGGAGGAATTGCACAACAAAAAAATCATTCAACTATAAGTGGTTAAAGTAGTCGATCCGATAAAGTTCTTTTGCTTCGTCGTTGAGATCTTCTGCCCTTAAAAAAACGTGAATTCAATGGAGTTTTCTCGCTTCGTTATTCAGCACTTCTGCCCCCCAACCCCCCAATTTTGGGGGACTTTGAGACAATATTTCTCGTTCAAAGTCCCTCACTCGTGGGGGATTTAGGGGGCAGAAGCCGATTGAAACGAAGCGAGTCACTCTCATCGAACTGCCCTTAAAAAAGGGGACTTAAAGAAGTTGCGCCTCGTGTGAAGTAAGAGTTTTATCGAATTCGACCTAAAGTGATGCGTTCAACTTCTGCCAGGACGCTGAATAATCGTTTCTATCACTCTGCGCCTGTCGCTCCCATTAATTCCCACCAGTCTCACATAGTCTTTGTGGTGTTCTGATAGACAAGATTCTAAGGCTGAGATCGCCTTGGCTCCATTGCCGTCAAACATGCCATAACAGTTCCACGAATTTGTGCGAAAGCGACGATCGTCCACATATTCAATGCCCAAGCGGTGTCCATTTCCTAAGATCGCATTCACTTCGCTGACCATTTCAGGACTGAGACGAGTGCTAGAAGATTGACCGTTATAGCTCATCGTTGGCGTGTGACCGTTGGGCGATGAGTTTTGCGGTGAGCTTGACTGTGAGTTTGACTGTGAAACTGGGGGGGCTGGCATCATATTGATTTCGCCCAGCCTGCGATTGCCGATCGTCAAATTGTATTCCTCAACCAGGCGCATTTCGTTCATGCGTTGCTGTTCGCCCACCAGCGATCGACCCACTTCTAATAGATGAGGCAAACTAAAATCAGGTCGATTGAATTCGGGTGGCGCTTCGGCACTGTTGACCACTCGCAGAGAGATGCGATCCAACCCAACTTTTTGAATTAGATTGCGAACTTGCTCATCGTAAAGACGGGATCGAATCGCTCCGAAAAAGTCGATCGCCTGAGTCGGAAACGCATCCACTAATTTTTCGACATCGCCCTGGTTGACGCGATCGGCTTCAAAAATGCCACTGACAATGCCAATTCGATCGTCGCGATCGGGTTCCCAAAAAAACTTCTCCATCCGACCGTCACGAGTCAGCGGGGCGTAAAGGGTTCCAAAATCATTGCCAGTGACGATGATAGGAATGCGTTGAATCGGCTCAATTTCATAACTGCCCGGAAGCTGCACATTCGTCGGATTGTCGGCAATATTCATCAAGGTGCCATTGACCAACTGCGTATTGACGGTGTATTGCGTAAACTGATCAACTCGACCCGCTCCCGCATCAATATCGTTAATCATCAACACCGCCATTTTGCCGCGCACCTTTACCAGGTCAGCCGCTTCTCGATAGCGCAGTCTAATCAAACGAGCTGGATCACCCGCATCGGGGCTTTCTAACTCTCCCGCCGACATACTGACGACTTGCACGCCCATCCGCTCATAGACCAACTCACACTGAAAGGTTTTTCCTTCGCCTTTTCTGCCATGAACGCCCAAAATGAGAGGCACTTTGACATTGGGCAGCGTCAAATAATTTTTGGTAATGTGAACCGAAAGTTTATCTAGAAAGCGAGGAGAAATGTAATAACTCATGCAGCGCCAGACGAAAGGTTTGAGTGTTTGAATAGTCGGGGTTGAAATCCTTCGTTTGCCGAGAATTGAACCCGATCGACTCACCACTCTCTGAATCTTAGCGAACCCTGGCCCCAGAATTTGAGCAAGTTGCAAACAGCCACTTTATTAAACTTCTTGCACAAAGAGTAGAGGTGCTGCGATCGAAATTAGAGTTATCTAAAAACAAATGTGAATTCGATGAATCCAAGAATGGGGGAGTGGGGGCAGCAAGTCCTGAATAGCGAAGGGAGACAACTTCATCTTGACGCGAAGAAACCCTTACTGATAAAAAGCCTGCACTTCTTGAATATCTTCGGCAGACCAGGTGATGGGAATATCAGGCTGACTTGTATAGGCCGTGTTGTGGCTGATTTGCGCCACATATCCGACATAGTTGCCCATCAGAAAATACACGCCAATCATTGCTACCGCCGAAAACGCCACCAGCGTCCCAGCCAGCATGAGAGAAAATTCGCGCTGATCGACTGCCTCCTGCATTAAGTGCAGCGACCAGGACACGAGACCAATCACAATGATGAGAATGATAATTAACATAGTTTACACAGTGTAACAGACGCTCAGAAAGTGTTGCTCTGTTTCAAGCTTGGTAAACACCACACTTTGATCATAACCTACTCTATGGTTTCAGCCAAAACCTTTGAATCTCAAGCCTTCACAGGGTTATAGCCTCGGTGAGGCGCACGGGAATCTGCCGATCGTTTAAGTAATTCTTTATCTGAGAAACCGTTAACTGTCCGTAATGAAGTAATGATGCGAGCAGAGCGGCTTCTGCTTTCCCGTCGGTGACGGCTTGATAGATGTGGTCACAAGTGCCAGCGCCTCCGGAGGCAATCACAGGAATTTGTACCTGGTCAGCGATCGTGCGTGTCAGTTCCAGGTCATAGCCTGCTTGAGTGCCATCGGCATCCATACTGGTGATCAACAGTTCGCCTGCGCCGCGTTTTTCGACTTCTTTTGCCCATGAGACGGCATCCAGTTTAGTATTTTCGCGGCCGCCTCTGACAAACACATCCCAACCGGGATTCGTGGGATCGGGACGACGACGAGCATCGATCGCTACGACAATACACTGATTTCCAAACCGGGCACTCGCTTGATTAATGAAGTCTGGATCGCGCACCGCAGCGGAATTGATGCTGACTTTATCCGCTCCCGCCCGCAATAGTTTCTTGATCACGTCGAGATTCTGAATGCCACCGCCCACCGTCAAAGGAATGAACACCTGCTCGGCAGTGCGATAAACCACATCAAAAATAATGTCTCGATCTTCATGAGTGGCCGTGATGTCCAAAAACACCAGTTCGTCAGCCCCCGCCAGATTGTAAGCCTGCGCCAACTCTACCGGATCGCCCGCATCGCGCAGATCGACAAAATTCACACCTTTGACTACGCGCCCTGCTTTCACGTCTAGACAAGGCAGAATTCTCTTTGCCAACATGGAGGCTCGACCTAAAAATGAAGGAATAGAGGTTGAAGTATAGCGTCAGAAGCCGATATTTTCGTGTTTTGTCGGATGTTTTTTGCCTTTTGGTCGAGACTGCTTAATAAGACGCAACATTCTGGTAGACTTTCGGGTAGCTTGTATCCTCTGTCATCAATGCTAGTTGCAATGGAAATTGGTCAAAAGGTTCGTGTGCGCCGCTTGCGCGATCGGGTTTCTCAAGAAATTATCAATAAATTAGGTAAAGTTGGCACGATTCGCGACTTTAAAGTAGTCGATGGTGCAGGGGTTGGTATGTTGGTGCAGTTTGAAGATCAGACCGGAACCTGGTTCTTTGAAGACGAAGTTGAGCCGTCAAGTTAGCTTGAGATCTCACGCAATCGCTAACATAGGAAGAGCTTTGAGTTTTGAATTATTTTTAATTTTTTTACTCAAGGCTCAAAACTTTATTTGATCAGACATGGCTTTTATATTGACGTTTCTCGGCAAAGGTGGAACAGGGCGAACCACGATCGCGATTGCGGCCGCCAAAAAGTTCGCCGCTCAGGGTCAGCGGGTTCTCTTAGTGGGTCAAGATGCGAGTCCGGCGTTTGGTATGGCGTTGGGTGCCGCTGTGGGCGTTGACCCGCAGGAAATTTCTCCCAAGTTGCAAGCCGTTCAACTCCAGACTTCGACGCTGTTAGAACGCAGTTGGGATGAGGTCAAAAAATTAGAAGCGCAGTATTTGCGAACTCCGTTTTTTAAGGAAGTCTTTGGGCAAGAACTGGGCGTGATGCCTGGAATGGACAGCGCGATCGCCCTCAATGCTATTCGTGAATTTGATGCCAGCAATCAATATGATGTGATTGTCTACGATGGTTTGGGCAATCAAGACACGCTGAGAATGTTAGGAATGCCTGAGATTTTAGGCTGGTACATTCGGCGATTTCGTCAAGTCTTTGCAGATTCCGATCTGGGTAAAACGCTGTCTCCGTTTATTCAGCCTGTGGCGGGTGCCGTTCTCAACAATGCCAGCTTTGCCGGAGACAATTTTGCTCAACCGACGGGGCAGGTAAATGATTTACTAGCGCAAGGTCAACAAGCCGTCAACAATCCCAAACGCATGGCCGCTTACCTGGTGACGACGGACGATCCTGCTGCGATCGCCACCGCCCAATACCTCTGGGGAAGCGCTCAACAAATCGGCCTCACGATCGCGGGTGTGATTGCCAACCAGTCTGCATCTGATCTCAGCGACACCTTTAATCCCCTGCCTGTCACCGCCATTTCCTCTCTCCCAGTACGGGATTGGCAGCCTTTGATCGACGCATTGCCAGACCTTGAAGAGACCAGTCAGGCTCCCCGTGCGATGGCAGTGAGTGTGATCGATCGCAAAGTCTCCCTCTTTTTGCCAGGATTTGATAAAAAACAGGTCAAACTAAGTCAAAACGGGCCAGAGATTACGATCGAAGCAGGCGATCAGCGTCGCAACATCTCCCTCCCCCCCGAACTGCGTGGCCAGCCCGTCCGAGGTGCCAAGTTTCAAGACGGCTATCTAATTATTTCCTTCTAGAAGGGATGGGAGAGAGGGATGAGGGATGAAAAGTAGATCAGGTAGATCATTCTGCTCTCAGTCGTCTGACCTCCGCTCTTCACTGTCACCTCTCCATTGTTCTTCAACCTTCTCACCAACCTCTCCCATCCCTCATCCCTGTTCTCATCCTTCACCCCTCTTCTCCCCCTATGTCTGACATTTCTCCCGAAACTTCCCCCTCATCTGAGTCAGTCGATTCTTTAGAGTTGGGCGGCGATGCTTTGTCCGATCGCGATGCTAAAACTCGTCAACTACTCGGCATGAAAGGCGCAGCGGTGAAAGAGTCTTCGATCTGGAAGATTCGTTTACAACTGATGAAGCCGATCACCTGGATTCCTTTGATGTGGGGGATCATCTGTGGGGCTGCTTCGTCGGGTCAGTACACCTGGACGCTAGAGAACTTTTTAATTTCGGCTGCGGGTTTGTTGCTGGCTGGCCCACTGCTGACGGGCTATACGCAGATTCTCAACGACTACTACGATCGCGAGATCGATGCCATTAATGAACCCTACCGCCCCATTCCATCGGGTGCCATTCCGCTCAATCAGGTGGTCGTCCAAATTTGGGTGCTGCTGTTTGCGGGGCTGGGGGTTGCTTACGCCCTGGATGTCTGGGCAGGCCACGAATTTCCGACGATCACGGCGTTGGCGATCGGCGGATCTTTTCTCTCCTACATCTACTCGGCACCGCCCTTGAAACTCAAGCAAAACGGTTGGACGGGGAGCTTTGCCCTGGGAGCCAGCTATATTGCAATTCCCTGGTGGACGGGTCACGCGCTGTTTGGCGAATTGACTCCGACGATCGTTTGGCTCACCCTGTTCTATAGTTTTGCGGGACTGGGAATTGCCATCATCAATGACTTTAAGAGTGTAGAGGGCGATCGTAAGCTGGGACTCAACTCACTCCCAGTTATGTTTGGTGTGATCAATGCTGCCTGGATTTGCGTTTTGATGATCGATGTATTTCAGGCGGGCGTGGCTGCTTACTTGATTTACACGCACCAAAACCTCTACGCAGTGCTGTTGATTTTGTTGATCATTCCTCAGATCACCTTTCAAGACATGTACTTTTTGCGTGATCCCCTCAAAAATGACGTGAAATATCAAGCGAGTGCTCAACCCTTTCTCGTGTTTGGAATGCTTGTCACAGCCTTGGCTCTAGGTCACTTGCGATAATCAAGTGATGAAAAGCAGTGACAGATTGGCAAAGGCATAAGACACCAAACAAACGTGAATTCGATAGAGTTTTTCCGCTCCGTTACTCAGCACTTCAGCCCCCCAACCCCCCAATTCTGGGGGACTTTTGGACAAGATCTCTCGTTCAAAGTCCCCCAATTTTGGGGGATTTAGGGGGCTGAAGCCGATTGAAACGAAGCGAGTCACTCTCATCGAACTGACGTTAAACAACCCAGTAAAAGAACTTCATCGAACTGGCGTTTGGGTAAGTGAACCGATGATTTTTCTCTCTACTTCTAAAGGACATCTTTCTTGCAAATCTTCACATTTATTCCCAAACTTCTTGTAAACTGACCTCAAAGACTCCACAGGCGAGGCAGCAGTTTAATTCCTGAATCTCTAGAAGTCATCACATTTTGATAATACGGTTGACTGAATCGACACTTTCGGTCAACCTGAAACTCAGATTGTGATTCCATCCTCAGTTAGCGCTGTACAAAGTGAAACCGCTCACGTTGACATCTCTGAATCTACTGAGGCGCAAGCGGTAACTTTGGTGTGATGAGGCACTCAACGTGACAAAGGATGGCTCAAAACGCAAAGGGATATCCAGAGACGACTCCCAAGCAACCAGGCCGGAAGCCATGACTGACGGAACAAACGAACAAAATCGACGGCCCGGTTCACGGACTCGTCGCCGCAAGAGTCGGAGATTGGGCAAGCTGCTCGAAACCCTTAAACTGGGGGGGCTACAGGCTCGATTCAGCAAAACGGGACAGCAGGTTCAAAAATTTGAGCAAAAACTGCCGCCGCCGCTCAAAAATCCGATCGTGCGGAAGCGATTTCTATTAGTTGGGCTACTGGTGGGTGGGTTTGGGCTGTTTCGGCTGGCCGCCTGGGAGATCGATCGCAGCCTTCCCAATCCCGCTGATTTAGCCTCGTTTGCGCGTCCGGGAACGCTGACCATTAGAGCCTCTGATGGGACTGTTTTGCACGAATTGGGGCCGGCCACTCGCCAGAAAACCCAGATCGATCAAATGCCCAAACAGGTGGTGAATGCCTTTGTCGCCTCTGAGGATCGCCGTTTTTATGAGCATAAGGGCGTAGACTACCAGGCGATCGTTCGGGCGATGGTGCGAAATTTCACGTCAGGCGGGCTGGTCGAAGGCGGTAGTACCATTACTCAGCAGGTGGCGCGAGTCGTCTTCTTAAATCAAGATCGCAGTCTTGGGCGCAAAGTCAAAGAAGCGCTATTAGCCCAAAAATTAGAGCGAGAAGTCGATAAAAAAAAGCTGCTCGAAAAGTATTTGAATGTCGTCTACCTCGGCTCAAATGCTTATGGGGTGGCGGATGCAGCCTGGATTTATTTCAGCAAGCCGCTGAGTCAGTTGACCCTTTCAGAAGCAGCGACGATCGCCGGATTGCCCCCTGCCCCTAGCCTTTATTCTCCATTGGTTAGTCTAAACAAAGCGCGTGAACGGCGTAACGTTGTCTTGGATAAGATGCTCGAAGCGGGCTATGTGACCCCCTTGGAAGTAGAAAAGGCGAAGGCTGAAACGCTGACGGTCAAACCGAGCGAACCTAAAAAAATCCAGAGTGACTCGCCGTACTTTACCTACTATGTGCAGCAGCAGTTGCCCAAATTGGTTAAGAAGGAAGCCCTGGCCGCAGGCGGCATTACGGTCGAGACAACGCTCAGTCCTAAGTTTCAAAAGGCGGCTGACAAGGCGATCAAAAACGCGATTGAGGTGGATGGGGCCGGGCAAAACTTTAAGCAGGCGGCCCTGGTGTCGATCGACCCCCGCACAGGTGAAATCAGGGCAATGGTCGGTGGCTACGATTTTTACAAAGAAAGTCAGTTTAACCGGGCGACTCAGGCTCAACGGCAACCGGGATCAACCTTTAAGCCCTTTGTCTATGCGGCCGCGATCGGAGCGGGCTTTTCACCGTATCGGTCTTACCTGGATGAGCGATTTTCGGTAGACGGCTATCAGCCCAAAAACTACAGCAACAAGTTTCGCGGCTGGATGAGTATGCGAGATGCGCTCACCAACTCGGTGAATGTGATTGCGGTGAAAGTCTTGATCGATGTCGGGTTTGAGCCTGCAATCAAGCTGGCAAAGGGGATGGGCATTCGCTCTAAGCTGGAGCCAACCTATTCTCTGGCGTTGGGTGCCTATGAGGTCAATCTGCTGGAGTTGGTTAGCGCCTACGGGACTCTGGCTGCTCAAGGCAATGCGATCGAGCCACATGGCATTCGGCGTATCCTCAACAGCAAGGGTCAAGTGTTGTATGACGCAAATTACAAGCCAAAGCGCGTCCTGGATGCAGAAACGTCAGCAATTTCGACCTGGATGTTGAGAAATGTAGTTAACGAGGGAACCGGGCGGGCTGCCAGTCTCGATCGCCCCGTCGCCGGAAAAACAGGCACCTCTGAGAAAGCACGCGATCTCTGGTTTATTGGCTTTATTCCGCAAGTGGTGACTGGAGTCTGGCTGGGCAACGATGACAACTCACCCACGTGGGGATCGAGCGGTACGGCTGCTTATGCGTGGCAGGAGTTTATGAAAGAGGCGATTAGCGGAATGCCTGTGCAAAAGTTCGCTGAAATTCCTAGTAATCTGGACGATCGCAAGGGGTCGATCAAAGCACAGCCAGTCAAACCGCAGCGATCGCTCTCGTTGGGCAATTCGCCTGATCCCGAAGAGTCTCGAAGTGGGCGCAGCTATGAAGAGCCGCCAGCCGAGCGCCCTTATTCTGAACCGCCTCGTAGTGAATCTTCTGATCCGACTCCGGCTCCTCCTCCCCCTGAGCCAGAAGCCGCCCCGCCTCCCGAATCGTCTGCCCCGCCGCCTGAGCCTGCTCCCCAAGAAGCTCCACCGCCTGAACCGGCCCCACCTGCTGCTGATCCGCTGCCTCCCCCCAATTAAGCGCTGTAAAACTAAAATGATTGCTTCCTTCGATCGATTGGCTTAATCTGGGGATCGTACCTGTGAGAGATGTCGTCGTCCACTCGCTCTTGTAATCTGACCCTAGTAAAGTTTAAGAGGAATTTTGCAAATGGATATCTTAGCTGTTTTGAATGATGCGACTAGCGCAACTGGCATGAATTTTCCGGTGTCGTTTACGGCGGTTTATGTGGTTGGTTTTATTGCGGCGGTGTCGATCGGGTCGCTTGCTTGGTACAACTCAAAGCGTCCGGTTGGCTGGGAAGACAAAGAGCGTCCTGATGTAGTGCCCGAAGTCAAAAAAGAAGAAACGCCTGGTCTATAAGTATTTGAGTGATATTGATTTGAGTGATATTGAACTGTAGAGAGGCTCGCGTCTGGCTGATCTCTACAGTTTGCTCATTCCTCGTTGGTAGAGTTTGCGAATTTCGGTCAAAACTTTGTCAAAAATGGATTCAGAATCGCTGCTAGAGTCCAGCAGTTGGAGTCTCGCAAGTAGTTTGGCTTCTTCGGTGGCGATCGTTCCGTCGCGATAAATGAGTGCGCTGATGGCTTCGATCAGATTTTGGCAGGTTTCAGAAGAAGGACGATCGCCTAAATATTCTCTCACCCACTCATAGCATTCGTCTGGCTTGACCGCCCGAAATTCATACAGCAGAGGTTGAATTTCTAGGTCGTCTGCGACTCCTTTTTCGGTGGCGATTTGCTGCAAATACTGACGCTCTTCGGGCTGAATTTTGCCATCTAACCAGGCCGTTCCAATCAAGATTTTGACCAGAGTTTTGACGTTTTGCTGAGGATTCATAGATTGAGATGAGGAATGAAGGGCTGGAAAAATTGCTGCGAAACACAGACCAACCGACTCTCTAATTCTTTTCATCCTACCCACCCCTTTTACAAAATAATTCACGTTTATTCACTTTTTACCCCTCCTCGCCAAGCGGAGCAAAGTTATCCCTCATCCCTCATCCCTTCGTCAGCCTGACCATAAAAAAGCCATCCATATTATGGTGATGAGGTAGCACTTTGGCCCAGCCTTCAGATGTGAAAAATGGGGCAAGTGTGGGAGTAGATTCAGGTCGATCGACCCTCCACTCCGGCTGCTGAGTCAAGAAATTTTGGATGATTTGCTCATTTTCGGCGGGGTGTAAAGTGCAGGTTGCGTACACCAAACTGCCGTTGGATTTGACCCAGGTGGCGGCGTGATTGAGAATCGCTTTCTGAAGTTGGGCGAGTTCTAAAACCGAGTCGGGGGTTTGTCGCCAACGGGCATCGGCGTGACGATTTAAAGTGCCCAGTCCCGAACAGGGCGCATCGATTAGAACGCGATCACACCTCCCCACAAATTGAGGTAACGCTCGACTGTCACCTGTGCAAATCTGGATCGACTGTAAGCCCAAGCGATCGGCGTTTTCTCTCAGTTTTTTGAGGCGAGACGGGGTTTTGTCAACGGCCCAAACGGTGCCACGATCGCTCATCAGTTCTGTGAGGTGCATGGTTTTGCCGCCGGGGGCCGCACAGGCATCGACGATCGTTTCCTCTGGCTGGGGGTCGAGAAGGTAACTTACCAGTTGGGCGCTGCTGTCTTGGACGATCCAATCGCCAGTTTGAAAGCCGGGAAGTTTTTGGATGGAGCCTGGATTTTGAAGCTGGAGCGCCTGGGGCACATGAGGGACTCGCTGAGTTTGAATGCCTGCCGTTTGGAGTGCGGATTCGACCGTTTCTAGGGTGGTTTTTAGGGTGTTGATTCTCAAGACGATTTGGGGCGATCGATTCATCCAGTCACACAGGGCTTCGGTCGCTTCTAGTCCAAACTGATCAAACCAGACTTGTACAATCCAATCGGGAAAGCTGTGCAAAATTCCCAATCGTTCTATAGGATTGTTGGGCAGTTGAAGCGGGTCAGCGGTTTCACTGGCTCTCAGGTATTGTCTCAAGAGTCCATTCACAAATCCGGTCAGTCCGGGGAAGCCATTTTGTTTGGCTAAATCTACCGTGGTGTTGACCGCAGCCGAAGCGGGAATTTGATTGAGATAGCGCAGTTGGTAAAATCCTAGATGCAAGATCACGCGCAGATCGGGCGGCTGGTGAATGGCTTTCTTTTTGGCAAACTGATCGATCAGAGCATCCAACGATCGCTGACGACGCACCGACCCATAGACCAATTCTGTCACCAGACGACGATCGAGATCGGGTAGCCCACTTTGACGCAACCCCTGATCGAGCGCAACATCGGCAAACGCACCCTGATAGACCGATCGCAGCGCAAAAAATGCCAACTGACGAGAATTTTGAGGAACTTTGGACAACGGCTAACCTTTTCTTGTGGAGTGATTCGTCTGAGCGAACCGTTTTTAGTCTATCGTTCTACGTCTGTGGTCTTGGGGCAAATCTTATGTCTTCTTCTAAAGCGCTCGTTATTTTGTCTGGCGGTCAGGACTCTACGACTTGTGCCGCGATCGCGCTTCAGCAGTTTCAAGAAGTCCACGCCGTGACGTTTGATTATCAGCAGCGTCATTTGATTGAATTGGAAAGCGCGATCGCCGTTGCCAAAGCGTTGAATCTCAAGCATGATGTGAGCGCGATCGGTTCGATTCTCAGCAGCACAAGTCCGCTAGTCAGTGATGCGTCGCTGGACGAGTATGCGTCTGTAGAGGAACTGCCCACAGGCGTTGAATCGACCTTCATTCCAGGACGTAATATTCTATTTTTGACGCTGGCTGCTAATCGGGCTGTTTGTTTAGGAATTCGAGACATTTTTATTGGGGTGTGTGAAACCGATTTTGCGGGCTATTGGGACTGCCGTCAAAGTTTTGTGAATGCAATGGCGATAGCGCTCGGTGAAGGCTTCTATGGTCAACCCCATGCTTTTGAAATTCACACGCCGTTAATGAATTTGACCAAGGCAGACTCGGTGCAGTTGGCGCGGGAGGTGTTGGGCGATCGTTTTGAGGAAGTGATGTCGCTGACTCACACCTGTTACGCCGGGGTCAAAGGTGGCTGTGGAAAGTGTCACGCCTGTTTGTTGCGCGATCGAGGCTTTCGAGAGGCGGGAATTGACGACCCAATTTGGCAGTGGCGGTGACGTGAAGCGATCCCTTTGGGTAACTGGAAGCGACCCCTTGCGGGTAACTCAAAGAGATCGGGCTATTTGCTACGGTTGTGGAATCGGGCAGCCCCCTAAATCCCCCACGAGTGAGGGACTTTGAACAAGAATGCTTATCCGAAAGGGTTATCCGAAAGTCTCCCAGAATTGGCAGCTTGGGGGGCAGAAGACGCAATCAACAAAGCGAAAGAAACGCAACCTCTTGCGGGTAACTCGAAGCGACCCCTTGCGGGTAACTCAGATCGGGCTATTTGCTACGGTTGTGGAATCGGGCAGCCCCCTAAATCCCCCACGAGTGAGGGACTTTGAACAAGAATGCTTATCGAAAGGGTTATCCGAAAGTCCCCCAGAATTGGGGGGTTGGGGGGCAGAAGACGCAATCAGCAAAGCGAAAGAAACTCAGTCACCTCAAAAACTCACGATTCAGCTAATTTGCGGCGCTGTCGGGTGAGAATGCTCATCACCTCGCCAAACGAGGGCGCAGGCAGCAAGGGACTCCAGTCTGTGGCATTCGCAAATCGTCGAACGTGGAGATTTTGAATCGTTTCGGTCACACCGTCTGAGGAACCGATAATTAACACCCGCAGGATTTCAAACTCATCAGAGTGAGGAATGGCAACGTCAGGTAAAAGATCCTGAAGCGGAATGCGAAGTGAAGTAATTGTGAAACGGGGAATGGTGTCGGGAAGGAAACGGCGTTGAATCAATTCTAGAAATGCATAGGCGAAATCGCACAGCCAAAAGCCAGCGTTCAATAAGCGCTCTGCCATGTGGGTACTCCAATTTTAAGTTTCTGAAGAAACCCAAAAAACTAGCCGCCCCGACGATCGTGACAAGTCAGAGCGGCCAAAGGAGTGATAAAATTCTCCATTAGCCCTCCGGACTGCCTGTACAGTCTCGTGGGTTAGCTGCCCTCTGTTGCGCTAACAACTTTGGGTGGCGACAGACTAGATTTTTTGGGCGACCAGACAACCTCCTGGTGAAGAAAAGGTGTCCTTGATTTGAGAGAATATCTGGAATTTTGATCCGCGTCAAGTAAATCTTTTTATTTGATCGAGTTCTCATCAGAAGTTGAACGAGCGTATTCTTCTAAACTGGACTGCATCATTCGGGGATAGACGAGTATAAAAAAGCCCATCCACGTCACCATCGGAATCGCAACCAGCACCGTCAGCCAAATGAGTTTGAATAGCAGCCAACTGGCAGCGATCGCCGTCACGCCTGTAAGCCCGATCGACCACGGCTGACACCACCAGGGCTTATAGTTCCAAACGCTCATTAGGCTCTCCATTAGTTTCTAGACGCTGAGAGGATCGTAGCAGTGCGGTCACTGGACTTACACTTCGCGTTGGTCATAATCTAAAATAATTTGTCTAAGATCATCCGCAGCAATATTGACTTGTTCAGATTTAGTGTAAATGGTTAATAAAATAATGGTTGTTGCAGTTTTAACGTAGTAGAGAAGACGATAGCCGCCGCTTTTGCCTTTTTGAATGTTGCTATTTTTGATTCGTAGTTTGAAGACTTCATACCCTGTGTCAGGAACTCGATCGCCGGGGAGTTCTCCAAGTTCAAGCTGTTCGATAATCGGCTCAATGTCACGACGAATATCGCGATATTTTTTTGCAAGTGTGCGTAGGTTGCGATTGAAGACTGGGGATGCTTCGACTTGAATAATCAGAGGCTCAGTCATCGTCGATACTGTCCCAAATCTGAGCAACGGGAATGGTTTGTCCGGTCATCGCTTGGTGCCACGATTGGCGAAAATCTTCTAGGATGGCTTCTTTGGTCTGCTCGGTTTCGTCGCTATCTGGTTCTTCCAGGATGAGAACGATGACTTCAACGCGGCTATTTTTACTGGCAGTTAAGGGATGATCTAACAAAAGTTGACCTTGTTCGTTAATGCTTCCGGTGGCTTTGACGGCTTTCATGGTTTTCCTGAAATGTCTCTAGTTGTAGGTCGAGTGCTTTGAGTTGCTGGTTTATCCAGTCGATCGTAGCTAATGAATTAGAGTTATTTACCCTCTACGATCGCGTCTCTGCCTCGGTCAACTCATACAATTCATAAACTAACTGATCAATTTGGCGATCGGTGACTTTGATTGCTGCTCGATCGTCTTTTTGTCTAAAGCCATTTTTGCGTCTGCTAATCGTTTGTGCAGAGACATTTGCTTTAGGAGCTTTTGAAAGGGATGCTAAGGAAAGTATCGGTAG
The DNA here is from genome assembly GCF_052939475.1 of Phormidesmis sp. 146-20. Lineage (NCBI taxonomy): Bacteria > Bacillati > Cyanobacteriota > Cyanophyceae > Leptolyngbyales > Leptolyngbyaceae > Phormidesmis > Phormidesmis sp. 146-20. Next base: position 41,337 of record NZ_JBJPHT010000024.1, on the reverse strand, counting down.
ATCTCTTTGCGATGTAAAACTCTTACGAAGGTGATAATGTCCTCATCAGCAGTTAGTCCAATTCTGTAATCTCCAATCCTAATCCGGTAGTGATTGACTTCGCCCTTGAGTTTTTTGAGGTTACTCACGTCTTGCAAGGTCTCAGCACTTTCAACGCATTCGATCTGCGCTTTGATTTTCGTAAGCAATGTTTCGTCTCGCAGTTTGCCTAAATCTTTCTCAAAGCTTTTTCTAAAGAATACTTCCACAACTACGATCCCAGAACTTTGAAAATCGCTTCTCTGCTAACTAACTCTGTAGTTTCGCCTTCTACGATCGCCTGCTGTAGCCCAATATCTTCTAGTGCTTCGGCAAGCAGTTCAGAAAATTCCTCTCTGTTCTCTTGAAGAACTTCTACGATCGCTGCTTTCAAAATTTCCTTGAGTTGGTTTTGATCTAGGCTCAGCTCAGGCATACTCTCTCCTTCCGTTTTAAGCGTCGAGTTTGATCTCGATCGTACCAAATGGCTGCTATTTATTTGCAGTTCTCCAAAAGAGTCGCTTTCTCTAACCCTGTTTTGGAAAGTTTTCACACGTCTAGCATCTGTTGAATTATTTTCATGGTTTCGACGCTGACGGTGCAAACTCGATCGAGCAAGTCAATCACTTGTTCTTTGTAGTCAGCGAAACGGTAAGTGTTGAATTTAGCAGCGATCGTGGGGTCTTTAGGCTTTTTCTCTTTGTATTGGTCAAGAATCCATTCCAAAGCGGAACGGTTGCCGAGTTTATAGTCCCAAGCGATCGCGGGTATGCCTTCTAGGCGGGTCATTTCGTCGAGAATAATCACACCGTTTGCTTTATCTGCTTTGAGTTTAGCTTTGGGTGTCTTTGCTTCCTCATCTCCCTGATCTTTCCGAACTAATCCAAATGGCTCGACGCTTTCATAGCCGATGTGCAGTTCCATCAATTGCTCTCCCCATGTGACCCATTGGGCAAAGTTGTCGTAGAAGGGCAGGCGGGGGAATTCGCGTTTGAGGTTGAGTTCGTATTTGGTGCGGTAGGCGGGATGGTGAAGGACGGCGTAGGTGTAGTGGAAGATGTTTTGTTTGGTGATGTTGGGGTTGTTGTAGTGAGTTTGGAATTGGGTTAAGCCCCAGTCGGTGATGTTGTCGATGCGGGTTCCGTCTTTTTCGTAGCGATAGAGCGAAAAATATTGAGAGCCTCCTTGAGTAAGCAAGTTTGGCACTGTATCAATTGCGATAGAGAATGTAGGAGTCTCAGAACCAACCTTGAACCAGATTGCTTGATTTGTTAAGTCTTGGTCTTCTGGAAAAAAGCTGAAGCTTTTGCCGGGTCGATCTACTGCTTGGGCAGAAAGGTAGAGATATTGTTTAATAAAGGGTCTGTAAAGACCTTTACGAATATGAACCTCGTTATAGGTAATTTTTTCGCCGTTTTTCAATCTTTTTTTAAGCTGCTCACTCCATTTGATTTTGGATGCATCTACAAATTCATCAAGGTCATGCAACTTGCTACTATTCTTATATCGCGAGGTTTCTGAATTGTAGAAATCGCAGAAGAATTTCATTTTGGCTAGAAGTGATTTTTGATTGGCATCGTAAACCCACTCATCCCTATTAGTTGATATCCCAAGCGAGTAAGAAAAGAAGATACTTTCAGGTTCTAATAAGGAATCAAAAGATTTGTCTGCAATGGAGATGAATGAATCAAATAATTCATTTTTAACACCGAACCAATCGCCGTTCTCGTCAGGGATAATGTGTTCAAAGCTGATTTCCTGAAAGCGATTATTTAAGAGAAACTTAAGCTTATCCTGAGTAGTATCAAGCATGGGTCTACGATGATGATGAATTGTGCAAGAAGATGAAGAATTGCTTTCATCACGCCTAACCATGAAGCTGATAGCTATGCCTGTTTGTATACCGAACACGTTGTTCTTCGTTCCTGAAAGTTTAGGATTTGCTCTAACGTTTCCTCCCAAGTCAACAACATATATCTCGCTAAACTCTTCAGCAGCTATTTTTCTGAATCCGTCAAAATTTCTTGTCTCAGCGAAAGAAGAGTTGGTGATAAATGCAAGAATTCCATTCTTTTCTAGCCTGTCCATTGCCCATCTAAAAAAGCGAGAGTACATATCATAAAGCTTCGTCTTCTGAGCTTTGCTCTGCTTAATGTAAGTTGCTTTAATTCGCTTATCTATTTCCTGATAAGCACGGTTCTTATTATTGTCGTTCTCATTTGCTTGATTGGCGTTGTAAGGAGGATTACCCATCACTACAAAAATCTCTTGATCGTTCTGACGTTTAATTCGCTCCGTGTTCTCAATGCTCATTGCAAACAAATCACCCTGCTTCCCTTCAAAACTGGTGTGATCTAACGTATCGACAAAGCAAATATTTTGAAACTCCTCATATTCACCCATCTTTTGCTGATAAGTAAATTCAATATTTAAGTTGGCAATGTAGTAAGGCAAAATACCCACTTCATTACAAAAGATTTCATGCTGATATTTATGCTTAAGTTTGTCGTGCGGCAAATATTCGATCAACTCTGTGATGTAAGTGCCCGTTCCCGTCGCTGGGTCAAGCACCTTCACCCCCGGATCAGCCAGCAGCTTATTAAAATGCTTGTACAGCAAATAATCGACACTCTCGATCATAAATCGCACAATCTCATTCGGCGTATATACAATTCCCAAACGATCGGCGACCTTCGGGTTATAAGCCTTATAAAAGTTCTCATATACCACCTTCAAAAACTTCTGTTTCTCATGATGGTTGGCAATACTTGCAGCCTTTTGTTTGATCACTGTGTAATAGCGATCGATAGAACTCAGCGTGTTCTTCCGCGTCGCTTTAGTGAAAAATGTATCAATAATCTTGTTGAGTTCTCGTGCAACATTATTATCGCGATGAAACTGCGACTCGCTAAACACCGTGAGAAAGATATCTTCCGTCAAAATGTGCTGAATAATCATCTCTTGCACATCCAATAAAGTGATTGCAGGATTAATCGAATCCTGGCAAATCTGCCAAAACTGATCGCGGCTTTGCTGATAGTTAACGTTTGTCTGATCCTGCTGCTGAAGGAGCGATCGCAGTGTCTCAACAATGGTCGGCAGATCACCCTTAAAGCTCTCGATCGCCTCCCGAAAACTCTTCACCTCTGGGCGCACGTAGTTGATAAAGGCACTGAGGAGACGATCGAGCGCGTCGGCATCTTTCATTAACACCCGCGATACTTCTTGACCCGCCTGAATCAGCACCGCCGTCTGAGAATCTTCAAACAAAATATTGTCATTGGGGTAGCCTTTGGCAAACTTCTTGGCAATCTCTCGATCCAAGTCGTCATCCTCATCTTTACTTTCCCAAAATCCCCAATCCAATCGCAGCGCATCCTTGACGGTGCCATCTGGACGAACCATCTTGCCATTCTTCGCTGGATACTCCAACTGACCGATCAAAACAAAGTCTCGCGTCTTGCAATACTCATTCAGCAGATTGAAAAACGCCCCACTAATTGCGCCCTCATTGCGAGAACCACCGTACTGAATAATTTTTTGAACGTCTGCGTGATACTGCGTGATCAAGAGTCTAGACATGATTTCGGGCAACGAGGTCAAGTGAACAGAAGCGGCTATCGTCTCAATTGTATTCAAGGTAGCAAAACGATCGAGAGACTGACTCAATCTCTGACCACCGCCGCTTGAAACAGTGTTTATCGTTTCTAACGCATAATGATTCTCGTCCAAACGTGCGCCTTTCAGCTTCAGACCTGCAACCGTTATGTGCAAAACTCGGTCATTCAAGCTTTTTACTCCATAATTTAACCTCAAAACTCAATTAGCCGGGTTCAAACCTCAACAATTTGACCTTAGAACTCAACCAGCCGGGTTCAAACTTCAACAATTTGACCTCAGAACTCAATTAACCATGTTGAGAACTCAAGAATTTGACCTCAGAACTCAATTAGCCGACTTCCAACCTCAAAAAAAAGAGCTACGAACTCAAAAAGCCGAGTTATTTACTCCAACTTTCAAGCTTGTAGCTCCAAGATTAGTTGTCAGAAACCAAACGATCGGGCTAATCTCTACGCTGTCGCCTGATCACTCTTCGGTCTGCGAGGTTTGCGGTGAAATCGCTGTCCTAATTCCCCCACAACTCCCTCTAGCCCAGCACCTTGACCACTCGCCTTTGCATAACCATATACCTGCAACGCGGCCGCATACGCCTCACTCCCCGCCGCCATCGTCGTATCATCCACCAACGTCTGTAGCTGACTTAGCGCCACCACAATGGGATACATCGCTTCAAACAATTCCACATCGCGCCGCATTTCATCCAAATCAAACGCACGAGGCAAAAAGTCCGGGTTCTGCGTCGCCACCTCCAGCGCCTTAATCACAAACGCCCGACTCTTATCGCCCATCTTGGGCAACCCCTGACGCTGCTCCGCCGTCAAACCCACCAAAAACGGCAGCTTTGATTTGATCGTCGCGATCGCTTCCATCACCGTTTCTCTATCTGCCTTCGTCAACGTCGTACTGATTCTATTCATCGTCGTCAAAATTTCTAGGAGTCAATGCCTGTAGAGTGCCCAAACTGCCTTAGATTTGTCGTGTGATTTCAGAATCCGTCCCAGGTCTAATGTCCAAGGTCTAGAGTCTAATGTCCAACCTTCAATCTCTTTAGCGCTTTTGTCATTTCGACTGACGTTAAACTTGAGAGACTCCACACTTCTCAACAACAGGCTAATAACGGGCATGAAGCGCATTGTTTTGATTGCGGGCTTTGAGTCATTTAACGCTGACCTCTATCGGCAGGCGGCCCAGGTTGCTCAGGCACGGTGCCCAGCCTTGGATATTTTGGTGTTTAGCGATCGCGATCTCGCCTCCAATTCCACTCAAGTCGAAGTGGCCCTGCAAACGGCTGACGTGTTTTTTGGAAGTTTGTTGTTTGACTACGATCAAGTGATGTGGCTAAGAGAACGGGTGAAGCGCATTCCCATTCGTCTCGTCTTTGAGTCAGCGTTGGAGTTGATGAGTTTGACGCAGTTGGGCAAATTTGCGATCGGTGACAAGCCCAAAGGAATACCGAAGCCCGTCAAATTCATTCTCGACAAATTCAGTAATGGGCGCGAAGAAGACAAGTTAGCGGGCTACATTAGTTTTCTCAAAGTCGGCCCCAAGCTGCTGAAGTTTGTCCCAGGGCAAAAAGTCCAGGATTTGCGAAACTGGCTAATTGTTTACGGCTACTGGAATGCAGGCGGCTCCGACAACGTGGCAGCCCTATTTTGGACGCTGGCCGAAAAGTACCTCGGTCTAGAAATTGGCGAAATTGCAGCCCCGATCGAAACCCCCAACATCGGACTCCTCCACCCCGACTACGCAGGCTACTTCGAGTCTCCCCAACAGTACTTGGACTGGTACGCCACCAAACAAACCCCCTCCTCCCTCCTCCCTCCTCCCTCCTCCCTCCTCCCTCCTCCCTCTCTTCCTCCCTTCCCACGATCGCCCTCCTCCTCTATCGCAAACACGTCATCACCAAACAGCCTTACATTCCGCAACTCATTCGTCAGTTTGAGCAGGCTGGTTTGATTCCGTTGCCGATTTTTATCAACGGCGTTGAGGGACATGTCGCCGTCCGCGATTGGATGACGACCACCTATGAGCAAGCGCAACGCCAGAAAGGAATTCGAGAAACGCCCTCGTTGTCGGCTGAGGCGGTGACTGTGGATGCGATCGTTTCCACCATTGGGTTTCCGCTAGTCGGCGGCCCCGCTGGCTCAATGGAAGCAGGTCGTCAGATCGAAGTTGCCAAACGGATTCTCAGCGCCAAAAACGTGCCCTATATGGTTGCCGCACCGCTGTTAATTCAAGACATCCACTCCTGGACACGACAGGGAATCGGCGGATTGCAAAGCGTTGTACTGTATGCCTTACCAGAGTTGGATGGGGCGATCGACACGATTCCCTTGGGCGGCTTGGTCGGAGAAAAGATTTACCTGATTCCCAATCGCGTCAAGCGGCTCACAGGCAGGCTCAAACAGTGGATTCAACTACATCAAACTGCAACGAGCGATCGCAAACTCGCCATTATTCTCTACGACTTTCCACCGGGCTATGGTGCAACGGGAACGGCTGCTTTATTGAACGTGCCGCGATCGCTACTCAACCTGCTCAAAGCACTCAAAGAACAAGGCTACACCGTCGGCGATCTGCCCGAAGATGGCGAAGATCTGATTCGTCAAGTCAAAGCAGCCGACACAGACATTCACCCTGATCAAACCTCAATTTCCACACGCAAGCTCGAAAAATGGCTCGGCTATCTGCTCACATCACGAGTCGAAAAACAGTGGAAATCGCTTTCAGGAAGCGGCATCAAGACGTTGGGCGATGACCTGGTTTGGGGCGGAGTGCAACTGGGTAACGTGTGGATTGGCGTACAGCCCCCGTTGGGAATTTCGGGCGATCCGATGCGGCTGATGTTTGAGCGAGATTTGACCCCTCATCCGCAATATGCCGCTTTTTATCAGTGGTTGCAAAAAGACTTGCAGGCGAATGCGCTGATTCACTTTGGAATGCACGGCACGGTCGAATGGCTGCCGGGTTCTCCGTTGGGCAACACGGGCTATTCGTGGTCTGACATTCTCTTGGGCGATTTGCCAAATCTCTACATTTATGCGGCAAACAATCCCTCAGAATCGATTCTGGCCAAACGTCGGGGCTATGGCGTGCTGATTTCTCACAACGTGCCGCCCTATGGTCGATCGGGCTTATACAAAGAATTAATGTCTCTCAGAGAGTTGATCGCAGAATATCGAGAAGATCCCGAAAAGAATGACTTGTTGAGAAGTGCGATCGCCAAAAAAATCGCAGACACCGGACTGGATGCCGACTGTCCCTTTGACGATGCAAAACGCCTGGGCATTGCCTTCACGCCAGAAACCATTGGACTCTTTAGCCGCGATGCTTTCAATCAGTATTTAGTCAAACTCTACGAATATCTGCAAATTCTCGAAAATCGGCTCTTCTCATCCGGCTTGCACACACTAGGCGAACCTCCCAACCCAGAAGCGTTAGAAACCTACCTCAACGCCTACTTTGATCAAGAGATTCTAAACAGCGATCAGCTTCTCGAAGCCGACAAAATTCGCAATCTGCTGGCTCAAAACACAGACGAATTGACGAATCTGCTGCGCGGCCTCAACGGTGAATACATTCCGCCTGCGCCGGGGGGTGATTTGCTGCGCGATGGAGCGGGTGTTTTGCCAACGGGACGCAACATTCACGCGCTTGACCCTTATCGGATGCCTTCTCCGGCTGCCTATGAGAGAGGACGAGCGATCGCTCAAAAAATCCTCACCCAACATTTGCAGGAACACGGCACCTATCCTGAAACCGTAGCCGTCATGCTCTGGGGCTTGGATGCCATCAAAACCAAAGGCGAATCGCTAGGAATCTTGCTCGAACTGGTGGGTGCAGTCCCCGTCAAAGAAGGCACAGGTCGAATTGTGCGCTATGAATTGCAGCCCCTCGAAATCGTCGGACATCCTCGAATCGACGTATTAGCCAACCTTTCGGGCATCTTTCGCGATAGCTTCGTCAACATTATCGAACTGCTCGATGATCTATTTCAGCGATCGGCAGACGCAGACGAGCCAGAAGACCAAAACTTCATCCGTAAGCATGTTTTGAGTCTGCGATCGCAAGGAGTTGAGAACGCATCCGCAAGACTCTTCTCAAATCCAGCAGGCGACTATGGTTCGCTAGTCAACGATCAAGTGGTTGCCGGAAACTGGGAATCTGGAGACGAACTCGCACAAACCTGGCAAGGTCGAAACGTCTTCAGCTATGGCAGAAAGGACAAAGGAGAAGCGCGATCGCAGGTCTTAGAAACGCTGTTGAAAACGACCGATCGGATCGTTCAAGAAATTGACTCTGTGGAATATGGCTTAACCGACATTCAAGAATACTACGCCAACACAGGCGGACTGAAACGCGCCGCAGAAAATCAGCAGGGTAAAAAGGTACAAGCCAGCTTTGTCGAAAGTTTCTCAAAAGACACCACACCACGCAATTTAGAAGACCTGTTACGGCTAGAATACCGCACCAAATTACTCAACCCCAAATGGGCAGAATCGATGGCTACACAAGGTTCAGGAGGTGCCTACGAAATCTCTCAGCGAATGACTGCGTTAATCGGATGGAGTGGCACCGTAGACTTCAAAGACCAATGGGTTTATGACCAGTCCGCAGAAACTTATGCGCTCGATTCAGAGATGGCAAACAGACTCAAAGAATCAAACCCAGAAGCCTTTCGCAACATCGTCGGCAGACTTTTAGAAGCAAACGGCAGAGGATTTTGGCAACCCGATCCCGACAAGCTGACAACGCTACGAGAACTCTACGAGACAGCAGATGAAGCGATCGAAGGAGTCACCCCAACCGCAACACTTTAAGTAATTCAAAATTACAGTAAACGCAAAAATCCCCGTGCATTGGAGCGATCGGAGATTCTGTCAATGTCAGTTTAATGATTTTTTCGCTTCCTTGCTTGGAACTTCTGCCCCCCAACCCCCCATTCTGGGGGACTTTAAGAGAGGAAGCTTGCTTCAAAGTCCCTCACTCGTGGGGGATTTAGGGGGCTGAAGGGTTAAACACCGAAGCGAAAAAATAACCCAGCAAATTCATGGTTAATTACAGTTCGCGATCACGCTCGATCTTTCTAGCAGGCGGCAACTCGTGATTCACTTTGTGGGTTTCCTTGTCGGACTCTTTGATCAAATCTGTGGCCTGCTTGAGGAGATCTTTGAGCAATTTACGAACCTGACGTTCTCTTTTCGCTAACGCCGTTCCTGCTTCACCCAAACTTGATTCTAACTCGGCTGCTTTTTGATCCGCTTGACCTTTGAGAGACTCAGCTTGAGGACGCGCCTGTTCGTACCACTTTTTGGCATCGTCTAAATGCTCTTGAGCGCGATCGTAATAGCCTTCACTTCGAGCCGCAAGATTGGCTCTCAAAATGGCCGCTTGCGCTTGCAGTTGGGCGTACCGTTTCTTCAACAAAGCAACCTCCTCACTGTCGCGGATGGTAGCGATCGCTTGCTCAATTTGCTCCCGCACTTCAGCAGACATGTCTTTGCTTGCGTCCTTGAGTCCCGCGAGTCCTTCCTCGACTTCCTGTTCAAGTTCGCCTTCTTGCTCGTCTAATTGCGCTTGAAGCCGCTTAACTTCTGACTCAGTTTCAGAAATTTTTTGCTGACGCGCCCGACTGATGCCTTCGATCACGCCTTCCACCGAAGCGGTTACTTCTTCCTTAACATGTTCACCACTCTCTTGAATGCCAGATAGCGCAGAAGTAAACGCATCTTTGACAATCGATCGCAGTTCACTAGAGCCAATTTTGACTTCTGAAGTCACTTGAGAAACCGCAGATCTGACAATTTCACGAATGCGATCGGTACGCACTTGTCCCACTTCTTTAACTTGCTTCAAATCAGTTGAAATCTTTTCTTTGACAGGATTCGTCATGGTTTTCTCCTAATAGGAATACGTCTTACGATCGAGTATTTTTAAGCAATATCTGTCTTCAATTTCAATATGACGAAGTTTCTCACCTTTAACCTCTCTCTTTAGACGGGAAAAGCCAAAAAAAACGGCCTCGATCACCCGATCAGAAGCCGTTAGGAGTTCAGATGATAGCTATCTCACAAAGGAAGCTGCACCCGATTTCTTTAATTAGAAGCTGAGATTAGAAGCTGAGACCAACACCCGCTTGCACGCTCAAAGCACCTGAATTGCTACCTTGGTAAGCGTTGATGCCATATTTCGCATCGCTGTAGACCACCACACCCTTAGCAACTTGAGACTCGACACCCGCCGTAATTACCGCCGCGTCTTTGTTGCCGATTTGAGAAGACTGATTTTCGTTTTGCACAAAAGAGTAGCCTGCACCGCCATAAACGTTGGTGTTTCTGCTCACAGGCAGGTCATAGGTCACAGTCGGAATCACAGCGCTGTTTTTGCCTGTATAGAGGACAGTCCCTCTCACAGAAACAGGCGCATTCGGAACTGCAAAACGACCTTGAATGTTTCCACCAAATACAGCCGCATCGTTAGTGCGTCCTCCATTGGTTACGCCTGCCGAAGCGCCAGCGCCCACATAGCTACGATCGAAGCGATCGGTTTGAGTGCCGATGGGTTGAGCCGAAGCGGAACCCGCACCTAAGAAAAGAGGAGCAACGGCTGCAATGGAAATCGAAAGAAGGGCAACGGACTTAAGAGAGAGTTTCATTTTCGTATCCCTGAGTGACGTGAGTTTGTGTTTGCTTTCTTACTTTCTAAGTCGTAAGAATTGATTGAATTGTTCCAGGGATTTCAACAAGCTTTTAGTTTAATCAAGGGACTTTTTGAAGGAATCTCAAAAGTTTTGATGAGTCGGTTGGAAGCAGTTGAAACTTAATTGCCCGGAAACAAAGAGTGGTTAGTTCCTGATGGGTATTCACCTCTCATATCTATAGTTTTAGTGTGCAGTTCAGTTTGATTTGTAGTCTGATGGTCTGTTTGCAAACTGTCACATAAATTCCGTAATGTTTTAGTCTTGAGAAGCAATAAATTACAGAGTTTCTGTTAGTTAAAGGTGCAATTAAGTTCGGTAAATACTACCTGTGATTCACAAAAGCCAGCGCAAAAAACAAGCTCTCTGGCTCTCTATACCTGTGATGCGAAACTGATTTCAAGTGACGATTAATCCAGTCTCTTTAAGCTTGAGAATTGATCGCTGCCTGATTCCCTCACTTCCTACTTAGCAACAGGAACGATCGCAAGAAATCCAAATCGCTAATAGATTAGATGAAACCTACGGCTGGATTGTTCCATTTGAGGTAGCTAGACAATCGTGCAGTAGCGATCGCGCCCTTCTGCCTTGGCCTGATAAAGCGCCTTGTCTGCCGCCGTAATTAGCGTCTCTGGAGGCTTGTGCTGCGTCGGAATCGTCATCGTCACCCCCAAACTCACCGTGACGATCGGCTCGACTTTAGAGGTCAGATGGGCAATTTTCAAGCGCTTGACTCCTAATTGAATCTCCTGCGCCACCTGAATGGCCCCCTCAAGATCAGTCGTCGGCAAAACCACCGCAAATTCTTCGCCGCCATAGCGGGCAGGTAAATCGATCGCTCGTTTCGCCGCATTTTGAATAATCTGGGCCACCTGCCTGAGACAGTCATCGCCCGCCTGATGCCCGTAAGTGTCGTTAAACAGCTTAAAACAGTCAATATCACAAAGAATCAGCGACAACGGCAATTGCTCTCGCAGCATGTGTGACCATTCTTGCTGGAGATACTCATCAAAACGGCGACGGTTGGCCACCTGAGTCAGCCCATCAAACGACGCGAGACGCTGAAGTTCGTGGTTGGCTTCTTCAAGCTGCTGATAGAGGCGCACCTGCTGGATCAATCGCCGAACTCGCTGCCGCAGCACCGCCCAATGAATCGGCTTGGTAATGTAATCGACCGCCCCCGCCGAAAAGGCCTGATCTACCGACTCTTGATCCTCTAGCCCGGTGATCATCAAAACAGGAGTCTTGCTGCCCCCTTCGCACAGGTCTTGAATCCGCTTACAGCAGGCAAACCCATCTAACACAGGCATGATCGCATCCAGCAAAACCACGTCGGGGCGCAGTCGCGAAAATAGGGTCAAGCAGGCCTCACCGTCGATCGCCTCTACTACCTGATAGCCGTCTTGCTCCATCGCTTGGCGCAACCCAATCCGAGTCGTTTTGTCATCATCAGCGACCAGAATCAACGGAGGATTATGGTTAGAGCGCATTATCTCTGACATTGCTGAAGTTCCAGGTTGAGCGAAGCTTTCACGTTGTCGTATTCAGCCTCCAGTTGGCATACTTTTGAGGCAACACTTTCTAGAGTTCCCAGTTGCAGTAGGGTTTCCAACTCTCGGCAGAATTCGGCCAACTGGATCGCGCCCAACATGCCGCTGGTCGATTTGAGGGTATGGACTGCCTGTTGTAGGGCGAGCCAATCCTGGGTTTCGGCGGCTGTTTGAATCGTTTGCACCAGTTTGAACGCATCGAGCAGGTAGCTGTTAATAATATCAGCTAGAAAGGTTTCTCCTTCATTAGCCAGACTGCGGATTGCTTGCAGCGCTTTGCGGTTGAGGGTGATGCGATCGGGCGAAGTGCGCGGGGTCGATCGCCCAGACGGATCTGTCGGAGTGCCTCCCAACGCGAGTCTAAAGGCATTGTCCCGGTGAGCCTGATTGAGTGCCCGCATCAAAGCCTCGATCCGAATCGGCTTGCTCAGGTAGTCATCCATGCCGACATCTAGGCAGGTTTGGCGATCGCCCTGCATGGCGTTGGCGGTCATAGCGATGATATAGGGGCGCAGCCGAGGGGCCCACTCTTGATGAATCTGCTGAGTGGTAATCAGCCCGTCCATTTCTGGCATCTGGACATCCATCAAAACCACATCATAGGCTTGACGGCGCAGGGCCTCTAACACTTCCAGCCCGTTTCCAGCGACATCGGCGCGATAGCCCAACCGTTGCAGGAGATGCAGGGCGACTTTTTGGTTAACCACATTGTCCTCAGCCAGCAAAATCCGCAGGGGATAAGGGTCGATCGGGCAGGCTTCCTCGGAGGCGGGCGATCGTTCCTGCACCAGTTGAGGCGGCGGGGGCACGATAAATACGGACTTTGCGGTGATTGTGAAGTAGAACGTAGAGCCTTGTCTGGCAATCACGCGAGGCACTTGAGTAGGCGGATCTCCCCCGACTTGTCCGTTGCTCTCGACCCACATTTGACCGCCCATCATTTCGCTCAGACGTTTGCTGATTGCTAGCCCTAGTCCGGTGCCTCCATATTGGCGACTGGTCGAAGAATCAACCTGACTAAAGGATTTGAAGAGGCGATCCATGCGATCGGGCGGAATGCCAATTCCGGTATCCTGGACAGCAAAACGAAGGGAGGTGTGAGACGTGCGTGGGGCGTTGGGATCGGCTTGAACGGTGACTAAAATCTCTCCTTTGTCGGTAAATTTGATGGCATTGCTCAACAGATTGACGAGAATTTGTCGTAGTCGAGTTGCGTCACCAATAATCGTTCTGGGCAGATCTGGGGCGATTTTGTAGGACAGGTGCAGTTTCTTTTCGGCGGCTCTGGTGATCAGCAGGTCGATCGAGTCGCTGACACAGGCTTGCAGATCGATGGGCTGCTGTTCTAATTCGAGTTTGCCAGACTCAATTTTTGAGAAGTCGAGAATGTCGTTGATGATCGTCAACAGCGTGTCGCCACTGCCCCGAATCGTTTCGATAAAGTCGCGCTGCTGATGGGTCAACTCCATATCGAGCAGGAGTCCCGTCAAGCCAATCACCGCATTCATCGGCGTGCGAATCTCGTGGCTCATGGTGGCCAAAAATTCGCCTTTGGCTCGGTTGGCATCTTCTGCGGCTTTTTTAGCTTGTTCTAAGGCCACATTCTGATTGGTCAGTTTTTCGCGCTGAAGGGTTTCTCGCTTTAACAGACGCGCCTGGGCGAGGGCAATTCCCACCTGATCGGCGACGGCTTCGAGCAGTTCGATTTCGTCCTCGCTCCATTGCCGAAACGAGTCACACTGATGTAGGCTGATCAATCCGTTGGGGTGCCCCTGATAAGAGGTGCGAATCGCCAGCATGGATTTAAGCTGAATCTGTTGGCAAAGCCCGACCACCGGGTGCAGCAGTGGGTCAATGTAGACATTCAAAGAGGCAATGGCTCGATCGGAACCGAGCATCGCTTCGACGTGAAGATTGCCTTCAAGGGGGATTTCTAGCCCAAATAGAGACGGCCAGCCAGATTCTAGATACTCAGCGACGATCGGGATCTTGGGCGAAGAGGTCTCCAATTGAGATAGCTCAAACCCAGAAAGGAGTGCGTCATCGGCGGTGCCCACATAGGCGTGAATCAGGCAGCGATTGACCCGAAAGGCTCGACCAATCTGCGTGGCCGTGGTTTGGACGATCTGCTGGGTATCCAGACTTTGCCGAATTTCTTGCGTAATCTGTCTCAGCAGTAATGTGCGCTGATATTGGCGCTGTAGGGCATCTTCGGCTCGTTTGCGTTCTGTGGTATCGGTCTGTACGCCGACATAGTGAGTCAATCGCCCCTGGGCATCGCGGACGGGAGAAACCGAAAGCTCGTTCCAAAAGAGGGTGCCATCTTTGCGGTAGTTTCGCAGGTTGACGACGCAGTCTTCTCCAGCTTTGATGGCGCTTCGCAAAGATTCTAAAGCCATCTGGTTGGCTTCGGGGCCTTCGAGAAAGCGCCCATTTTTGCCTACGACTTCATCGGCGCTGTAGCCTGTGATCCGCTCAAAGCCGGGGTTCACGTAGATCATGGGATTGTCAGGCAGCGTCGCGTCGGTGATGATGATGCCGTTGCTGCTGGCTCCGATCGCGCGTTCTAATAATCGCAGGCGCACCTCGGACTGTTTGGCTTCGGTGATGTCGCGACAGATGCAGATAAATCCGCCCTGGGTGAGGGTGAGCGAGATTTCTTCATAAAAGGTGCTACCGTCCTGACGTTTGGCGATCGCTTCTCCGCGCCATTGACCTTCTCGGTGCAGGATGGGCAAGATTTCTCCTTCGATCCGCGCCATCTCATCGGGGTAATAGAGCGTTGTCAACGATTTGCCCACCAGATTGCGGCTGTGCTGGTAGCCAAAAATTCTTAAATAAGCGTCGTTGAGATAGAGAAACTGACCATCGTCGCTGAGAATCGCGATCCCGTCCATAGCGGCGACAACGGCGATCGATTGATGGTGCAGAGACTCTTGATCGGTGAGCAGGTGGGTAGCTTGCTGAATTAAACGACGGGCGATGGGATGAGTCTTTAGACGTGACTTTTTTTGCCTTAGCCGCCGAATCAAAAAAATCAGCAGAGCAAGGTTGCAGAGTGCCGCGATCGCATTTGCACTCAGAAAAGCCCACTCAACAGTCACTGCAAGCATTCAAGTTCGCTCTTACGGATGACTAATCTAGCCAGGTGCCTTTTCTTTTCGCAATGGAAGTTGACTGGATAACCCAAGTCAGGAGCCACGGAGATATTTGCTGGACTCCCGTCTTTCAGTGGGTCAACGTCCACGGAATTTTTTGGCCACTTCTTTAGTTATATTGCAACCCTTGATGATTAGTATCAAGCAAACTTCATCGGTGTCAAGCAGAATTCAGGAGTATCTGGCAATTAGCTAGCAAATTCTGGAGATTCTTTAGTCTCAACGACGAGATCAGGCAGTCCTTCTAGCTTTTCGGTGGGCACGACTTCTTCAACCAGGGGCACAAAAATCGTTAGCCCTCCCGGAACGCACTCAATGTCTACGGGTGTCACTCCGACCATTTCGCCATCCAAAACGACTTTCTGAGGCGGATTTGTCGTGATCTTAAACCGCTTGGCTCGTAGGTAGCCAATATCGTCACGCTCGGCTGGGGTGCCACTCAGAGCCGATTGCAGTAAGTGATAAGTAGCGGCGATCGCGCCTGCTTTATTAGAAGGGGCAACGATCGTCAGATCGAGCAAGCCATCATCGACAATCAAGCCCGACGGCCCTTGAGCCAATACGGAAGTTGCCGGAGCCGCATTGGCCACCGTCAGCGCAGACGCGGTAACCGAAATGATCTTATCTTCCGTTTCGATTTCGGTTTCAAAGGGTTCTAGATTGCGAAGTTGTTGGAGTCCGGCGAGCACGTAGGCCAGCATTCCAAAGCGATTTTTGGCTTCGCGATCGGCGCGTTCTACCGTTTCTGCTTCAAAGCCGATTCCGGCTAAAAGAACCATCGGTTTGCCGTTACAGAAGGCGGCATCGACGGTTTTGGTGTTGGACTGTAAGATAGTTTCACAAGCGGATTCGATCGTCGTCGGAATGCCCATCGCATTTGCAAACGCATTTGCGGTGCCACGTGCAATCACCCCTAACGGAATGCCCGTCCCTACCAGGGCTGTCGCCGCCGCCGAGAGGGTGCCATCGCCACCAGAGGCAATCACCGCATCAACCCCTTGAGCGATCGCTTGTTCTGCTAAATGGTCAGCATCTATTTCTTCGGTGGTCAGGTGAATATCCAGTTCGATGTCAGCCAGCAATGCTTTGATCGTTTCTAGGTCTTGGTCGGGGTTGCCTTGTCCAGCAACGGGGTTAAAGATGAGAAATGCAGAGCGCATAATAGAAGTTTGGTATAGAAACTAGACGGATGCCTTTTAGATAACATGTTTGCCCTGGCTGAAAGCTCATACCGACGATGGATTTCCGGGTTGTGAATCAATATTTTGTGATCGAACTGTCACAATAGATGTAGCTAAATTGGGAGCAAATTATGGCAGATTCTTTGATGTACCAGGAAGAGCATTTTGTGGTGTTAGAAACCGACCAACCAGAGCAATTTTTGACCGCTGACGAGATGTTAGAAAAGCTACGATCGATTTTGTCTGAGCGTCAAGATGCATTGCCTCCAGATTTGCAGAAGTTTTCAACGGTGGCAGATCAAGCCCAGCATCTGCTAGACACGACTTGCGATTTGGATATGGGGGCGGGGCAATATCTTCAGTGGTATGCGGTGCGATTAGAGAAGTAGGAAGAGGGGTGCGATTTGTCCCCAAAAGATTCAAAGACAAAGCTTTTTGTTGGGTGGTCAAAACTACATTTACCAGAACAAAAATCGCCGTTGCAGATGATTAAAACTCTGAATCAGTTTTCGAGTCTGCGAAGGTAGACTTCGTTTGGGTAGACGCAAACTCATTTCCAAAGCAACTTGTGAAGCACTCACTCTCAACAACTGATGAATTAGAGTTTCATAACTTTTGTAATTGATTAACGTGAATTCGATGAAATCTTTCGCTGCGGTTGTTAATCCAGGCAGCTCCCTAAATCCCCCACGAGTGAGGGACTTTGAACCAAAATCTTGTCTGAAAGTTCCTCAAAATTGGCAGCTTGGGGGGCAGAAGCGCTGAAGAACGAAGCAAAAGAAGCAAACCCCCTTTATCGAATTCACGTTTGATTAGAGGTGCGATCGCCAAATCTGCCTAATTTCATCCCTCATCCCTCCTTTCTCCCTCAACCCTCAAACCAGGACACGCCCGCAAACACCAAAAACAAAATGCCGCCGATCGTGGTTACCATGCGTTCTGAAATGTGCCCGGCGATCAGTTTGCCACCCATAACGGCGATCGCGGTGCAAATTCCATGTCCAACGATCGATCCGAGGGTGATCCCCAATGCGTTGTTGGTGGCTGCTAGAGTGATCGTCGTAATCTGAGTGCGATCGCCTAACTCTCCCATAAACACCAGCACAAAGGATTCTAAGCAAATGGCAAAGGGAGTCTTTTTCTTGAGGTTGGCTTCGGCTTGAGCGATCGCGGCAACCGCTTCTCGTTCGGCATCGGTGGCACAGTCAGCGAGGCGATCGTCTGCTGCGAGAGACTGATTGCCACATTCTGGAGGCATTTTGTAAGCGTCATACAGCAGCTTGAAACCAAAACCGACAAAGAGCAAGATTGAACCGTAGTGAATGATCGGTTGGGGCAACAGTCCCAAAAGCTGACCCAACGCCACCGAGAGAATCGTCATCAGCGACAACGCCGCGATCGAACCCGCAAACACATAGCGGCGGCGGTGACGCATCGCCAGACACATGGCAATAAAAAATGTCTTATCGCCCAGCTCATTAATGGTAATTAAGGTCAACCCAGCCGTAAAAGCACTCAACATCGGTCAAGCTCCTCAGAATTGTGGTGGCATCTGAGGTGACTTGATGAGAGTACAGATGACTCCACCAAGCCCACAACAGATGTGAACTTAGTGAAGGTCTCGCTTGCAAGAATGCCAGGTTTTAAGATCTAAGCTTTGAGGCTACCGAGTTGTTCTAACTCATCCCTCATCCCTCATCCCTCATCCCCTTTCTCTCCCTTGTCACTTGAACCAGGCTCATCGCCAGTATGTTGATTCAAATGGGCTGGTCAGAAACCAGCAGCTACTCCCCTTCAAACTGATGCAATTATATAGGTTATTGGGAGTGAGCGATCGAATAGAGTGATTGTACGTTAAAGATATGTGAATTCGATAAGAGGGACTCGCTTCATTAGCATCGCCTTCAGCCCCCTTGTATTAGGTTCAGTTACTCTCGTAATTGCTCTTCTAATGTTAAATGGAATCTGCATCCCACAGCGAAATATCCGATGTTATTAGGCGGCGTGTTCTATTGGTAAGACGGGAACGATCGCTCCCATCAAAATCCCCAAAATTTTGTTAACTTCTCGAATGTAGTATTCTGTAACATCAATGTGAACGAGCTTCTCTTCTAATGTGATAAAGCGCCAAAGTGTCCCGCTGGTCGTCACTCCATAGATGATTGGAATTTCATTTCCTGCTTTTTGATTAAACCGTTGAGCCGCAATCATTGAAGCAACACATTGCCCCAGACCCGCTTTGATGTTTTCATTCTTGGCTTCTGTAATCAAAATGACAGGCGCACTAATGAAAAACTGTTCTTTCGAGCCACTAATAATAAAATCACAAAAACCAGCAAGTCCTTGTTCAGGTTCGACATTAAACTCGGTGCCCGAAAACAGACTAATTTGGTTTTTCAACTGTCGTCTGACTTCGAGTAAAATAGGTGCAATCATCATTTCAGAACGAGCTTTTTCGGTATTGATTGCAGTGGCCAAAGGAATGGATTCCTCTAACATTTGTTTGAGAAAATTAGAGGGTTCTATCTCCTCGACATCAAAAAATAAGTTTCGGCTTTCCTCAAGGATTAAATCGAAGTCTTGCTGAACTTTTGAGAGGGTGAAATCGCTGTATGCCATAGGTTGAAACCTCAATACTTGCGCTCTTTGGGTTCAAATAGATTGACGGTGACGGGCAGATAGTCGATGTCGATCCCGGCGGCCGAGAAGTAGGCAAGCGTATGTTTGAGAAAAGTTTCGTCGTTGCGGGTTGAGAAGTCTTCTCGAAAGTGAGAGCCTCGACTTTCTTGGCGGTTGAGCGCCGACGTGAGAATCATTTCACCCACAATTAAAAGACTTCGTAACTCCAACGCTTCTGTGATTTCAGTGTTCCAGAGTTTGCCTTTGTCGTCGAGCCTGATTTGAGTATATTTTTGCTGAATTTCTCTGAGTTTGACCAGTCCCGCCTGCATCACTTCCGAAGTGCGAAACACGCCACAATGCTCGGTCATACAGTCTTGAAACGCTTGTCGAATCGCACCAATCCGGTATTCTCCAGGCTGATCGAGCAGCGTTTGAATTTGTGTTGCAGTTTCGGTCAGATACTTTTCAGGATTCAAGTCTGGAAGCTTGCGGTCTTGGACATATTGAGCGATCGCCGCTCCCGTTCTCCGTCCAAACACCACACATTCCAACAGTGAATTGCTGCCCAACCGATTGGCTCCATGCACCGACACACAAGCCGTCTCCCCTGCTGCAAAAAATCCCTCAACCAGATCGTGGCTGCTGGCTCTGACTCGTCCATCGGTATTGACGGGAATCCCCCCCATCGAGTAGTGAACTGTGGGACGAATGGGCATCGGTTGCGTCACGGCATCAATTCCGACTAGACGGTGCGCCTCTTCCCAACAAAACGGAACGCGGCTCATGATTTTCTCTCGTCCCATGTGGCGCAAGTCAAGATAAACAAACGTCCCGCCTTTGCTGCCGTCGAGATGAACGCCCCGGCCCGCGCGAGTTTCGTAGGTGATGGCGCGAGAAGTAATGTCACGGGGAGCCAACTCCATGCGCGAAGGTGCGTAATTGGCCATGAAGCGATCGCCCTCGCTATTAATCAGATAAGCCCCTTCTCCCCGCACCGCTTCCGAAATCAACACGCCCACAGGCAAGCCCGTCGGATGAAATTGCACAAACTCCATATCCTCTAGGGGCAAGCCAGCCATCGCGGTCATTGCCAACCCGTCCCCCGTCGAAGCGTAATCGTTGGAAGTCGTGTTGTAAACTCGCCCATAGCCGCCCGTCGCAAACATCACCGCCTTAGCGCGAACGACTTCTAGCTGCCCGGTTTCGATGTGATACATGACCACACCTTTGGCCTGTCCTTCTTCCAAAATCAGGCGCGTTACGTACCATTCTTCGTAGACTTTGACCCCATGCTTCATCAGATTGCAGATTAGCTCATGCAAAATCGCGTGACCCGTCTTGTCGGCCGCGTAGCAAGTCCGATTGTGAGAATGTCCGCCAAAGGCACGTTGAGCAATTCGCCCGTCAGGAAGGCGCGAAAACAAAACGCCCATGTGTTCTAAATCGATCACGACATCAGGGGCTTCTTGCGTGAGAATCGCGACAGCATCCTGATCCGCCAAATAGTCCGATCCCTTGACCGTATCGAAGGCGTGAGCTTCCCAAGTGTCAGTCGCATCGACATTTTTCAGGGTTGCGGCCATTCCGCCCTGAGCAGCGACGGAGTGCGATCGAATCGGGTGAGTTTTGGCCACCAGTCCGACACTCAAACTGGGATCGGTGCGGGCGATTTCGAGGGCTGCACGTGACCCTGCAAGTCCGCCGCCAACAATGATGACATCGTGATCGAGCATGTTGAGAAGGGAGGAGGGAGGAGGGAGGGACTTTAGACGTTGGACAGTAGACAAAGAGGTATTTTGAGTCTTTGGTCTCGGTCTTTAGTCTCTTGATTAGTTGGCGATCGATTTCCCGGTCGCTTGAGCTGATTTGTTGGGGGCTTGAGCAACTTGCATCGCTTTGACTAACTGGGCCAGGGAGGTTTCTAGCTGAGTTCCGGCATCCATTGCGACCCAGCCTTGAGTGGTCAATTGGCGAAACTCAAAATGCAGGTGAGGCCCGGTCGAATTGCCCGTGCTGCCGACTCGCCCGATCACGGTGCCCTGTTTGACGACTTCTCCAGGCTTGACAAAAATCTCTGATAAGTGGGCGTAAAGCGTTTGCTGGGTGTTTTGATTGTGACTCAGGGCAACGGATAACCCGTATCCGCCCAAAAAGTCGGCCATCGCCACCTGACCTGCATAAGCTGCTAACACAGGAGTCCCCATCGGTGCGCCCAAGTCTGTTCCTGAGTGAAAGCGACTATCGCCTGTAATTGGGTGAACGCGCCAGCCAAACAGCGAAGTAATGGGAGCCGGAAGCGCGAGAGGAAAGATTAGCCGAATGTTGTTGCCCAGACGACCGATCGGGCGAACCGTGCGATTGTAATAGTCTCGAACGGTGCTGTATTCTCGCCCCACTGGAGTTGTGCTGCCCGGAGTCCAACCAATGCTGCTCGAAACGGTGACGGGTTCTGCCGGGATCGGAGCCAGATTGACGGGAGTTGATCGATCCACAGGCGGGCGGCTCACGATCGTCACAGGCTCTTCTCGCTGCGTGGCACCCAAATTGTAGTTGGTGCGATCGATAAAGGTGTCTAAGACGGGAGCGGCTTCTTGGGAGGAGACAATTTCGGGGGCTGAGTATTCGGGGGCAGCGGGGGCAGGAATGATCACCGCAGGTTCGGGAGCCGAAATCACGGGATCAGGGGTCGCCGTATTGTCGGGCGCGATCGACGTTTGGGCCAGGCTGACTCTTCCACTCAAAACGCCCAACCCCACCCACCAGCTCATGCCGCAGAGCAAAAAGAATCGCTGTTTGGCCAGCTTGGGTGCGATCGCAGGAAAAATTTTGTGCTGAGTCATGGGGCAATCCTCGCGGACGATGAAGTGGACGGTTGACAAGTTTTCTGAGTGATGGCGAATGTCAGGGAGTCTGCTAATCAAAAATCATTGTGAATCTATTGTGAATCTCCCTCCAGCGGATGCTCTGTCTTATTGTGCCTTGCTCGATCGCGTTCGTGTAGAAATCAGAAGCGTTGACAAAGATTTGCCGACAAAAACCTACTGTCTTGAAATGTTGCTCACGGCTCGTTGGAGTTGAGCGAGCGATCGGTTGTAGCCCAAAATCGCACTCACCAAACTGCCCTCAGCCCGCGTGAGATCGGTTTCTGCGTTGATCACTTCTGTCTGGGTGCCGACCCCCGCTTGAAAGCGTAATCGAGCTAACCGCAGTGATTCTCTGGCTTCATTAAGAGCCGTGCCCGCCGTGGTGATGTTAATCCGATTGGACTGCAACGTAGAAAAAGCCTGCTCAACCTGGAAGCGAACCGTGTTGCGGCTTTGAGCAAATCGAGCCTCGGCAATCTCTTTGTTTTTTTCCTGCTGTCTGGCACGAGCGACGGCGGCTCCTCCATCGT
This sequence comes from Phormidesmis sp. 146-20, assembly GCF_052939475.1. Taxonomy (NCBI): domain Bacteria; kingdom Bacillati; phylum Cyanobacteriota; class Cyanophyceae; order Leptolyngbyales; family Leptolyngbyaceae; genus Phormidesmis; species Phormidesmis sp. 146-20. The sequence goes on along the minus strand of NZ_JBJPHT010000024.1, from coordinate 19,096 downwards.
AGAGACTCCAGCGGGCCTGAAGCCCAATACTGTAGCCATCGGCGGCTCTGACGGGCTGCTCAAAAATATCCGAAAGATTATATTGAGCTGACACGCTGACGGTGGGCCCTAACGCAGAAAGGGCGGCTTTGCGCTGCTGTTCGCTGACTTCTCGTTGGACAAGCTGCTGCTCTAATTCGGCTCGATTTTTGTACGCCAGAACGATGCTATCTTCGATCGACAGCGGCCAGGTTCCCGCGGTGGTTACCGGATCAGCCGCAGACAGATTCACCGATTCGGCAATGCTGATTCGTTGAGCGAGTTGGCGACGACGAACGGCTTGAGTGGCGATCGAGTTGGTCAATTGTTGTTGAGCGTTGGCTAATTGAACCCGCGATCGCAGCACATCAAATCGAGTGCCCAGTCCGGCTCGTTCTTGGGCTTGAGTATCGCGCAAACTAATCTCAGCGTTTCGCACGGCGGCGGCATTAATCCGCACTTGCTCGTCTGCGTCTTGCAGGTCGTAATAGTCGTTGGAGACATTGAGCCGCAGATCTTCCCGCACTCGCTCGACTTCTAGCTCATTGACCCGTACCTGACGCTCGGCTGCCCGATTTCGAGCGGGTCGCAGCCCAGAGGTGTAGATATCGTAGCTAAGTTGTAGGCTGCCGTTGAGCGTCGTGTTGACCGGATCGCTGTCGTCTTCCTGAAAGAAGGGATTGTTTCGCTGCTGAAAGGCCCGAGCCTTACGATCAATCTCTGAACCCGCACTTTGAGCGCGAGTCAAGTCTGCCTGTACGGCCAGCGTAGGTGAATTGGCTGCTTGGGCTTCTCGGAGCGCTGACTGAGTACTTTCTAGCTGCAATCGCGCCACTTGCAGGTCACGGTTATTGCGTTCTGATAGCTCGATCGCTTGGGCCAGCGTAATCGGCTGCGTTCCCTGAAGTCGGACTTCTTCGGGGCGGGTAGGAAACTGGAGCGGATTGGGCGAAGGGTTCAAATAGTCGGGGGCTGGCTCGATTCGTCCGGGAGTCGGAGCCGAAGGGCGAGGGTTCTCACTTGGGGCGGGGGTCGGTGTGGGCGTTGGGGTCGTATTCGAGGGCGGCCCAGCCGGAGGAAGTGGAGTCGAGGGCGTTGGGGGTTTGGCGGGCGGGGTGTTTTGAGCCGTGGGTTTAGGGGGCTGAGTGGTGCGCGTGTCCGCAAGCTTTTCTGGCTCAAAGGCTCTGGCGACATCCTCCAGTTTGGGCACTTCTACCACGGGAGGCAGTTGGGCGACCCCTTGCGGGGATCTCGAAGAGATTGCTGGAGATCCTTTAATCGGCGCGGCGGCTTTGGGAAGGGTGCGCTCACCAGGCTTGACGACTTGAGAGACAGAACGCTTTTGAGCCGTGACAGGGCGGTTGAATGCTTGTGCCAAGGTACCAATTTTGGGTAGGCTGACGGCTTCGATCTGAGGCGGGTTAAAGGTCTGGGCGATCGTTTGCAGGTTTCTCGAAGCGATCGTTCCCACGGATGGCAGCGGAGCCACGACAGATTGTTTGGGGAGTGCCTGGGCCCGTCTAGAATTGGGTTGAATTTCAGGCTTAAAGGCTTGGGCGACTTTGGCAACAGATGGTTGAGTCAGATTACCCAGCAAATTGTCTTTAGGTAACTTGTCTAAAGAGACCTGTCTCGGACTGGAATTTGTCTGCTTTTCGGATCTAAAGATTTGGGCGACTTCGGCGACGGATTTTTTGGTCGGACTGTTAGTCGAACTGTCTTTAGTCGGATTATCTTTAGTCGGATTTTTGGTAATCGAATTGCCAGAAGAAGCCTGTCTCAGACTGGAGTTTGTCTGGGTTTCGGGTCTAAAAAACTGAGCAATTCCGGCGACCCCTTGTGAATCGCTTGAGGAGATCGCTGGCTTTTTAACTGAACTGTCTTTAGCCGGACTGTTGGAAGGAATCGGCCTCTGGTTCTGGGGCTGACCATCGGAAAGCGTTTGTGAATAAGCCACTCCCGTACTGCCGAAGGCGATCAAAGCTCCCACACCCACACTCATTAAATGAAGAGACATTTTCATACGTTCTCGGTTAGCCCACAGCATATTGAATCAGTGACACGGAGTAGAAACTCCGGAGACGACCTTAAGCAGGATACCGCTTGTGGAGGTCGATCGGCAAAACTGTTTGACTTTAGACTTTCCAGGTTGGGCGGTTTGATCCTTTTGGCGGTTAGCGTCTAGGAGAAACGATCGTCCCCCATGAAAGAATACAGGACAAAAAATAGCAATCTGAAAGACTAAACAATTTTCACGAGTAATCGAGCGCTATTATGCCGCTAACTTAGTTGATTACGGAATTGATGAGTGCTGATCAGGAGAAGGGCGATCGCAAAGGCCAACAGAGCCAGCGCTTCGGGGTACAAAACATCGAGTCCATTGCCTTTGAGCAAAACGCCACGGGCAATTTTGACATAGTGACGCAGCGGATTGAACAGCGAAATGGTTTGGATCAAGGGTGGCATACTCTCGACGGGCGCGATCGCCCCAGACAGTTGGATTAAGGGGAGATTAATAAAAAATGACGTGAGAATTGCCTGCTGTTGAGTGCGAGAAATCGTTGCGAGTAAAAATCCCACTCCGATGCCTACAAAAATATACAGCCCTGAGAAAACCATGAACAAGAAAAAATTACCGCGAAAAGGAACCTGAAACACAAATTTTGCGATGCTCAAGGCGAGTATGACTTCACCCAGGAGCAACACAAATAAAGGAACGATTTTAGCCAGAATAATTTCCCACGCTTCGGCGGGAGTCATCAGCAGTTGTTCGAGGGTGCCAGAATCTTTTTCTCGGACGACGGTTGCAGTGGAAACAAGCGAACTTCCGATATTCAACACCAGCCCCAACACTCCCGGAACGATGAACCAACTGGAGATCAAACCTGGATTGTAAAGATAAACCGCCTGCGTCTGGATGGGTACGATCGTCTGCGGTGAAAGTTGCCGACTAAACTGGTTAATAATCTGAGTCGCGTAGCCACTGGCAATCCCCGCAGTATTGGCATCGACGGCATCGATTAAAACCTGCACTTCGGCCGTTTTATCGCCCTTCAAATCGCGGTTAAAGTCAGGAGGAATCACCATGCCTGCGGTAATTTCGCCCCGCCGGACTTCTTCGCCCAAAGCAAACTCGCTGGGGGGCGATCTCTTCGAGATACCCGCAAGGGGTCGATCCACTCGAAACACACCATTCACGGTCATTGCCGCAACTAATTCTCGACTCATCGGCGTATTAGAGTAATCGACCACGCCTAATTTCAAATTTTGCACGTCGGGATTGAGCGCCAAGCCAAAAATCAAAAGCTGCACCGTGGGCGGAAAGATGAGAATAAAAATAAGCTGTTTGTTGCGTAAAATCTGACTAACTTCTTTGACCGCTAATGCCCAAAATCGACTTTCTATTAATTGCCGAAGTAGTTTCATTTTGAGAAGGTGAGGAGTGAGGAGTGAGGAGTGAGGAGTGAGGAGTGAGGAGTAGAACTTGATTAATGTTTCGAGTTTAAAGTCCCCCAGAATTGGGGGGTTGGGGGGCAAAAGAACTGGACAACGAAGCGAAAGAAACTAAATCGCATCACTGCTAATCAACCGGGTAGCTGCATTCGGCTAATGACTCTTCTGGCGATGTTGAAGAAAAATAGAGAGAGCAGAATTAAAAATAAAGGAGCCGTCCAAATGCCCGGCCAGCCTGTGCCTCGGACAAATGCATCTCGACTGATTTCGATAAAATAACGAGCGGGAACTACATTCGTGACCAACGATAATGGAAAGGGAATGTTGCTTAAGGGATAGATGAAACCAGATAATAAAAGCGCTGTGAGGAAGCCTACGGTAGCAACGCCCTGAACAGCAACGGTACGATTGTTAGCACGAACGCCGATTAGCAAGCCAAACATAATGCTGGCTGTTAAAAATAACGCAGTTCCAATAATCAAAGGAGAGGGATCGCCCACAAACCAGATTCTAAAAACAATGCATCCTAAACTCATCACAAACAACGCTTGACCGATTCCTACAACAAAATAAGCTAACCATTTTCCTAACAATAATTCAGCAGCGCTCATACTCGAAGCGTAAGTTTGTAGAATCGTACCTTGCTCCTTTTCTCGCGACATTGCCAACGATGCTAACAATGCTGGATAGATTGCTAAAATTACACCAAAAACTCCCGGTACGATATACAGCGATTCCTTGCGACCCGGATTAAACCACAGGCGCGTATGGGCGATGACTCGACTCGGTGATGGTAAAAGCTGCTGGTCTTGAATGAAAAAGTGAGTGACGGCTTGAATGCTGTTTTTGACCACACGGGCATTGTTGACATCCGTTCCATCGATCAAAACCTGCACGGTGCTTGTCTTTCCAGCTTTGATGTCGCGACTAAAATCAGGGGGAATGATCACCGCCGCTTTGGCCAACCCCCGATCGATGCCCTCTGCCGCATCCTTTCCACTCCACTGCACAGGCGTAAACTGATTGGTCGCATAGAGTCGCTCTATGTAGCTTTGACTGAGATTGCTGCGATCGTCGTCCTGCACAATCAAATAGATATTCTTTGCCTCCAACCGGATTGCGAATCCGAAGATAAACAGCGTCATGACTGGCAAAATGAACGCTAACGCTAATGTGAGGCGATCGCGACGAAACTGCGCTAGTTCTTTGGAGCATTGGGTGAGGATTCGGGACATGGGGAGGAGGGAGGACGGAAGACGGAGGACGGAGGACGGAGGAATTAAATTCTTTGGGGGTTAGGGTTGGGCGCGTTGGACGACTCCGATGAAGGCATCTTCGAGGGAGAAGGGGATGGGGCGGAGCGATCGTACCGGGAGATTGGCGGATTTGAGGAGCGATCGCACTCTGGCAGTGTCTTGAATGGGGTCATCGACGACGATGTGGAGGCGATCGGCAAAAATTGAGACGCGCCAGGAGTCCAGGTGCTGTTTGAGGAGGTTGGAGGCGGCCTGATTTTGGTCGATCATGACTTCGATTAGTTGTCCGGGTTGGGCGGCTTTGATTTGACTGGGTGAACCTTCTGTGACAGTCTCGCCAGCCACCATGAAGCTCATGCGGTTACATTGTTCGGCTTCTTCTAGATAGTGGGTGGTGACGAGAATGGCCGTCCCGTTGCGGGCAAACTCGTTGATCAGTCGCCAAAATTGTCGTCGGGCTAACGGATCGACTCCAGAAGTTGGCTCGTCTAAAAACAAAATTTCTGGCTCGTGCATGACCGATGCCCCAAACGCAACGCGCTGCTTCCAACCGCCCGGAAGTTGCCCCGTCAGCATGGTTTCTTGCCCTTCTAGTCCACAGGTGGCAATCACCCACTCGATTTTTTCTCGACGCAGCTTGCGCGGAATGCCATACACGCCGCTGTAGAATTCCAGGTTTTGCAAAATGGTCAGATCGTCGTAGAGCGTGAATTTTTGACTCATGTAGCCAATCCGCCGCCGCAAGTCACTGCTACGAAGGTTGCCTTGTTCTCCTCCCAGCGCAATCTCACCCGAACTCTTCGGCAGCAAGCCACACAGCATTTTAATCGTCGTCGTTTTGCCTGCGCCGTTTGCTCCCAACAGCCCAAAAATTTCGCCATAGCGGACTTCGACATTCACATTCTTGACGGCCTGAAAGCTGCCAAAAATTCGATTCAAATTCTGGGCATAGATGGCGATCGGGTTGCTGGCTGCTAAATCCCACTGGTTACGATCGCCCTTCGATCGCGGAAACTCCAGAAATTGAGGAACCGAGCCTTCCTGCCGCAATCGAGTCACAAACACATTTTCCAACGTTGGCTCTGCGGGATTGATTGCGCCCACTTTCAAGTCATGCCGATCGAGGATCTCCCGTACCTGCGCCTCTCCCTCTCGCAAATCCGTCACCAATACATCCAAGCGATCGCCAAAGGTCTGCACATCCGCGATCGCCGTTTCACCTAATTCCCCGCTGGTGGCTAACGCCCGCTCTGCTGCACTCAAATTGGAAGGAAAAACCTCTAAACGCTCTAACCCCAGACTATTTCGCAACTCAGCCGGAGTGCCAATCTGCTGAATCTGACCGTCATACATCAAAGCCACTCGGTTACAGCGTTCGGCTTCGTCAAGATAGGGAGTCGCTACGACGATCGTCACCCCTTCCGCAGACAAGGCCGCCAACACATCCCAAAATTCCCGCCGCGAAACGGGATCAACGCCTGTCGTCGGTTCATCTAACAACAAAACTTGAGGCTCAGACACCAGCGCACAACAGAGAGCCAGCTTTTGTTTCATGCCGCCCGACAGTTGACCCGCTAAACGATCGCCAAACTGAGCCAGACTCATCAGCCGCAAATATTTGTCTTGACGTTCTTGGAAGAGGCGATCGGGGACTTGCCGCAAGCCCGCCACATAGCGCAAATTTTCATTCAAACTCAAATCGAGATAAAGCGAAAACTGCTGCGTCAGATAGCCAATGCTCAATCGGGCATCTCGTGCAGGCTGATTGAGAACGCGCACCTCTCCCGCCGTCGCCTCCATCACGCCGCCCAAAATGTGAAACGTCGTCGTCTTTCCTGCTCCATCTGGCCCGATCAGCCCAAACACTTCCCCTCGTCGCACTTCAAAATCGACTCCCCGCACCGCTGCCACTCGTCCATAATGCTTGTGCAAATTGGCGACTTGAATGATCGGGGAACTGGAAACTGAAGCGTCCAGCGTAGAAGTGGGATGGTCGATCGCATTCTGAGTCATAGGATGTCCTGATTGCGATTATTCGCCTTTGAGTTTGACTTCGGCATCGGCCGGCATTCCGGGTTTGGCGAAACCGTTGGGATTGTCGATCGTCACTTTAATTCCAAAGACTTGCTTGACGCGATCGTTTCTAAAATAAATATTTTCTGGCGTAAAAGACGCTTTGGGGTCGATCGCCGCCACTTTTGCCGCCAAAGGCTGATCAGGATTGGAGTCGAGAAACACCCTTGCGGATTGTCCCACCCGAATTTTGCCAATCTCACCTTCTGGCACATAGCCGCGTAAATAAACCGAATTCAAATCAATCACGGTTAACAGCGTTTTACCCGTTGCCACGACGGCCCCCGGTTCCACGGGTCGAGCCGTCACCACTCCAGCGATCGGACTCTTGATCGTGAAGGAATCCAACCGTTTTTGTAACTGCTGTTGAGTGGCGATCTTATTTCTCACTTTGGCTTGAGCGGCCGCCAGTTTTGCAGAAGCCTGATCGCGCTGTTGATAAAAGCCAGCCAACTGAGCGCTACGAATATCCGGATTCAATCCCGTCGTCTGCACTTGAGTTAACCCACCCTGAGCTGCACTGAGTTGATCACGAGCCGCCGCAACAGCCGCCTGACGAGACAACAACGTTGCTTTAGCGGTTTCAATTTTTGCCTGAGTCGTTTCGACTGTCGTTTGGGCTTGATCAAACTGCTGCTGATTGATTGCGCCATCTGCCACGAGTTGAGCATAGCGATCGCGCGTCTTAATATCCAATCTCAATTGCGCTTCGGCTTGCTTAACGTCAGCCTCAGCTTGCTTCACCTGTGCCTGAGATTGTGCCAGTTGCGCCTTGGCCGCAGAAACGGTAGACGAGGCCTGACTGATTCGCCCGGTGGCGTCGCCTTTGGACTGCTGCAAATTAAGCTGTGATTCTCGAATTCGACTGTCTGCCACAGCCACCTCTTGTCTCGCCTGCTGTTCTTCTTGCCGAGCCGCCTGAATGTCTGCCGTCGCTGCTCTCAACTGTTCGGGCACTTCTTCATCGGTGATCTCAGCAATCACCTGATCTTTTTGCACCTGATCCCCTTCTCGAACGGCGATCGTACTCACCCGTCCCCCCGTTTTTGCCCCTATATCCGTTTCGTCTGCCTCAATCCGTCCGCTCAGTCGCAGTGCTGTCGCTTCAGGTTTGGGCAAAAGTTGCCAGGTGGCGTAACTGATCCCGGCGATCGCCACTCCAATCGGAATCAGCAACATGGGCTTAAATTTACGCCGCGCTTGAGGTTTGAGCGAATCCTGAAGATTGTCCGTCGATTTGGGAAGGGTCTGAGACATCGCGGTAAGGCTTTTAAAGCAGCGAGGATGCGAGTTGAAATCATACTAGACTGTCCAGTTTGATTAAACAACTCCTCTTTGAAAAAGTTAACAAGCCAATCTGAATTCAAAGGCAAGAATGGCTAGTAGCGGTCAATGATAGGTAGGCTGAGGCTAACGGACGATCGACGGTTCTGTCTTCTCGTCTCCAGTCGCTCTACGGAGTCTTAATTGATCACTTAGGATCGTCGATGTCCCCTGACTCACCGCCGCCGATGTCTGAGTTAAAAGTGTCTGAGTTAAAAGTATCTGAGTTAGAAGTATTTGAGTTAAAAGTGTCTGAGTTAAAAATCTTGAGCGTGGCTGCCAGCCCAAAACAGGAACAAATCCTTCAGGGGGCGATGCGAGTTTTTTTGCGATCGGGATACCCAGGCACCAGCATGGATCGAGTGGCCACAGAAGCAGGCGTGTCAAAACAAACCATCTACAGCCACTTTCGCGACAAAGAAGGACTATTTATTGCCTTGATCGAGCGGGCCACGATTCGCCACTTTCAAGAAACCTTTTGCTCAGAATCGTTGCGCGGCGACCCAGCGATCATGCTGCGACAAATTGCAGAGACGTACTTTTTAAAGGTAGTCAACGAGGAATATTTATCTCTGTTTCGGATCATTATTGCCGAGTCCGCCCGATTTCCAGAATTAGCCAAGCTCTACACTCGCGCCGTTGTCGTCCAGGGTCGGCAGCTTCTCAGAGGTTATTTTGACCTGCACCCCGAAATCGGCATTGATGACCCAGACGCGATCGCCCAAATTTTCTTCGGATCGCTCGTCTCATTCGTCGTTTTACAAGAAGTTCTCTACGGCAAAGACATCATTCCAATGGAGCGCGATCGCTTGATCAATAACCTAATTAATTTAGTCCTGGCGCAAAGAAGGGATGAGGGATGAGGGATGAGGGATGAGGGATGAGGGATGAGGGATGAGGACAGAGATTGGGAGTTGTGGCGATTCGTCCGGGTCTTGTTTGGTAAGAGCAAAATCCGAAATATTGACACCCCAAAACCGATAGAAACAATTTTTTCATCCCTCATCCCTCATCCCTCTCTCTTCCCTCCCTCCTCCCTCTCTCTTCCGACGCTCTCCCCAATTCCCCTTTTCCCTGATACTGGAAACATAAGAGCGATCACTTTTCGGAGGCAAGATGCTGCTATCTAAAGGGTTTGAAATTGAGGTTTACACAGGAACGCCCGAAGGTGAAGTCGTCGGCATGTCTGACAAAATTGTGGCTACACTTGACGGTTTTGTGAGAGAACCAGATAGCCGAAACGTTGAATACACCACTCCTCCTAGCTATCGATATGAACGATCGCTCTGTGATCTGGTACGCCCTCGCACTCAACTGCGCCAATATCTCAAACAACTCGGAGACTATACCCTGATTCCGGGAAGCACGTTGTCCTTGGGAGGAGCCGATCGCTTTCATCGCTCTGATCCTGGAAATCCTTATCACGACTACATCGAGCAGACTTACGGTACCAGAGTCGTCACGGCCAGCGTCCATATCAATGTTGGCTTTAGTGATCCAGAAATTCTCATGCGGGCCTGTCGGCTGGTGAGGCTAGAAGCTCCGTTGTATTTGGCGCTGAGTGCCGCCTCTCCCTTTTTGAATGGAGACGTGACGGGCTACCATTCAACTCGCTGGGGACTTTTCCCAAAAACACCTGCTCACGTCCCCCTGTTTGCCAGCCACGCTCACTTTATCAACTGGACAGAGGAACAACTAGCAGCCGGAACGATGCAAAGTGTGCGGCATCTCTGGTCATCGGTACGACCGAATGGCGATCGCCGTCCCTACAATCTCAACCGTTTGGAACTGAGGATTTGTGATCTGGTGTCTGATCCGATCGCCCTCCTCTCGGTTACAGCCCTTCTAGAAGCTCGACTTATCCAACTTATCGAAAATCCTGATCTCGACCCGCTCCAACTCAGCGACCTCTCTGCCGAGGAATTGGTCACGCTGACCGACCAAAATGAAAGCCTCGCCGCCAAGGAGAGTTTGCAGGCTGAATTGCGTCATTGGCAAGACGGCCGACCCATTTTGGCTCAAGATTGGGTCGAAGAACTTTATGGTGAAGTCTGGTCGATCGCCAAAAAACACGGCTTTAGCTGCTTTTTACTTCCTGTTAAAAAAATTCTTCGAGAAGGCAATGAAGCGCAACGCTGGCTAAAACTCCGACAGCAGGGCTGGGATAATCAGCAGATTTTGATGGACGCAATCCAATCAATGCAAATGCAAGAAGTGGCGCTTCAAGCAGAATTGTTGGTGGCGTAAAGACAAATCTGGTCGGTGACCTTTAGCGGTTGGAGTAAAATTGTCAGCAAACTTTTAGTCTGACCGCTAAATTTTGAAGGTAAATCAACTAAAGCTCCCCTAAAAATGCGATCGATCCCTAAGCCAACTGATTGATTCTTCTGCGCCAAATTAGAGATTGATAAAAGGAGAATTTAAGTTCTCGCCAAGAAAAATCACTACTTTATGACAAAATCAAATCTTTAATCTATCCAGAGGCTGATGATAATTTAAAATTAAAATATCTAATCAATTCATCAATGATTCTCTATTATTAAAAAAATATATCAATCGTTCAATTTAGCCAATCATCTGCATTCTTCTGGATACTGAGAACTCAAGTATTGATTCATTCATGCCTAGAATTGTCCTGATTCATCCCCTGATCCCCCCTAACACGGGTAATATCGCTCGAACCTGTGCTGCTACAAATACCGAACTTCACCTGGTCGGGCCGCTAGGATTTGAAATTAGCGATCGCACCCTCAAGCGGGCTGGCCTCGACTACTGGCCCTATGTCAACCTGCACTGTCACGAGTCTCTACAAGCGTTTCAGACCTTTCACCAACAGCAGGGCGGCCGCTGGATCGGCTTTAGCACTTCAGGACGTTCTAGTTATCTTCAGGTCAACTATGCGATCGACGACTGGCTGCTATTTGGTAGCGAAACGACCGGACTCTCGACCGATGTGTTGTCTGCGTGTGCTCTGACGGTTCATATTCCCATGAGTCAGCCGCAGGTTAGAAGTCTCAACCTCTCTGTCAGCGCAACTGTTGGACTATTTGAGGCTCGTCGCCAACTCGGATTGATGCAGTAGTTGTCCACGATTGAGAGCAGGTTAGGGCGACCTTTGCGGACACCTCAAAGAGACCACCCCCAGATTATGAAAGCGGCCGGATCTGAGTTAACGTGAATTCGATGGAGTTTTTCCGCTCCGTTATTCAGCACTTCAGCCCCCCAACCCCCCAATTCTGGGGGACTTTTGGACAAGATCTCTCGTTCAAAGTCCCCCAATTTTGGGGGATTTAGGGGGCTGAAGCTGATTGAAGCGAAGTGAGTCACTCTCATCGAACTGACGTTGAGTTAACGTCTACCGCTCAAATCCTGAACCCTTTTGTAGCGCTTGTTGGTAGCGCTTGAACTCAGCCCTGTTACCCCAGACTTGTGCAGAAAGCTTTGTTTCTTAGCTCAAATACTTCTGTTAATCCAAAATCGCTTTAACTCCGGCAAGCCGTAGATCTAAGGATTAGAATCCATGATGGCTGACCAATGCCATATCTATATATGTGCATCTAAATATGTGCATCTAAATATGTGCATCTAGGCATCAAGCTGATAATCATGCAGAAGTTGTGCAGAGAAAATACTGCCTCCTGATTCACAAAGTGAAATCATCCTCACAATTAGTGATTTACACTACTAAATTGCTTTAAACCAATAAGAAATTTATATCAGAGGTGTCGATCGTCGGAAGAACTTCAGATTTTTATCTTTGAAATTTCAAACTATTAATTTTCAATGGCTGAAATCTTCGTGGAGTGAGGATTCTAGCTTTTATAATTTCTTCCAGGCGACAGACCTGCGTCTTTAGAGTATGGTAGTCTGCATGATTCTACGGTTGAAGGCGAATCTGCCTTTGCTTTAACTTCATGTCACTACATGCTGATAATCAGTGACTTGACGCGGATCTTAAGATTGGACTAAAGATTCAATTAGACAGATTCACACCCTGTCCGTCTTTCTGAGTTATGAATCAACAACTGCCCCATATTTTCCTGTTGCAATCTGAGCAGAGTAAGCTAAACTCCTGTTTGGATTTGTCTCAGGTCAACATCGGACAGTTACCCTGTTACGATAAGTTGCTACAAGTCAGTCACCCGCTTTTTTGGTATTTGTCAGGAAATCATTTCATTTTGTTGAATGATATGAACTTGTCTAAATCAAAAAAGCAAGGTAATCTTGCCTAAGTGTATTTACCGATTGTGATCTCGATCGCTTCTTCAAGCAGTTTTGATCACTGACAGAGGGTGAAATTCATGGCTCAAGGACAGTTAAATGCTGGACATTTAGGAGGTCGTTTTTTGAAACGAGCATTTCCGCAAGAGATCAATCCTGTTCCCTTTAGCGCTGTCAACAATGACGCTCTGACGGAACAGCCCAAGCAGGCGCTCCCAGAATCAAACCGTCGCGTTCGCACTTCTGCCGCCATGATCGGGTTGGCAATTTCGATGGGAGCTTACGGGGTACTTGCACCTCAACAAGGAGAAGCCGCTGTCGCCGCTGAACCTGTTCCTGCCGAACCGACCGCCGCTACGATACCCGATGTTGCGGTTTTGCCGCCCCTGAGTGAAGCTGCTGCTGCCGTTCAATCCGAACAGGTCAAGCACACGGTTCAAGAAGGTCAAACCCTCTGGAGAATCGCGCAGCTTTACAGACTCGGTGTCAGCGAACTCGCCACGCTCAATAATCTGCGCCCTGACAGCGTTCTCTACGTTGGGCAAGTGCTGCAAGTGCCCGCAAGCGCTTCGACCGTTGAGCAAAGTCGGCCTGATGACCGTGCGGCTGTGTCTGCCACTGGTTCTACAAATGCAGTAGTGCCTTCACTCACAGAACCCGTTGCTGTCATCGCCTCAAGCCAGCCTGGGATTTATACCCCCGGTGACGAGTCCCAGCAGCTAAAGAGTAAGCAAGATGCTGCCGTCCAGAGCCTAAAGCAGCAGCGGGATCGTCTGAAGCAGAGTTTGGCGGAGTTGAAGTCTGAGGAGTCCGAGAACGGGTTGGCTTCCACGGCGGAGGTGCCATCTCCTGCTGAAGTGGCAAATCTGATGAACTATCAGGTAAACGCTGGGGAAACCCTGTCCTCGATCGCGCAAGCTCACGGGGTTTCTTCCTCGGAATTGGTGAAGATTAACCAACTGAGCAATCCCAATTTGCTAAAGGTTAATCAATCGATCAAAATTCCCCAATCTAGCGCAGCCTTGCCTTCGCAGGTTGCCTCAGTTCCGGTTGCTTCAGTTTCAGACAGACTGACTTCGGTCACCGTTCCAGTGGTGCCTAGCCTTTCTGCTGCGACCAATCAACCCACTGCGCCCTCTGTTTCTGTAAATGTCCAGCCCATTCCTTCGACCGCTGGCGTAGGCGGAGATGCCGAGCAGTTTGCCCTCGTCAATCCTTCTGGAATTACATCGGGCGGACAATACGGCAAAACTCAAGCGCCTCAAGCGTCTCAAGCGATCGACTCCAAGCAGCCCGATCAGTACGTCAACAACCTGGTTTCAGAGGTGGTTAAGCTGCGTCAAAAGTACCAGTCTAGAGGATCTAGCCAACCGTCTAAGCCTCTATTCTCCGGTCGTACTCAGGCTCCCGCTCCCTCCACGCTCAACGCTTCGACTCGACGGGTCAACCCAGAGTTTCGTCCCAGTCGCAATCTAGAAACCCTCCAAGCAGAGCTTCGCAGTTTGCAGCAGCGTGAGCGCAAATCAGAAAAACCGCAGGCTAAGAAACCTCAAATCGTGGCAGCCGCTCCTGCGGGTTCGGAGTCCTACGCGCCCTTGATGCGGTCTTCGGTGGGCAAAATGGTTTCTCCTAGCCTACCGCCGTTGGGCAAGCCCGATTCTTACTTGCCTGGAAGTGGTAAGTTTGCCGGATATATCTGGCCTGCTAAGGGAATGCTGACTTCTCCGTATGGCTGGCGCTGGGGACGGATGCACAAAGGGATCGATATTGCGGCCCCGATCGGGACTCCGATTGTGGCGGCGGCTCCCGGTAAGGTGATCACCGCAGGCTGGAATGATGGCGGCTATGGCAACCTGGTCGAGGTCAAGCACGCAGATGGCAGCGTTACCCTCTATGGGCACAACAACCGCATTTTAGTGAAAGTGGGTCAGCAGGTCGCTCAAGGTCAGCAAATCGCTGAAATGGGCAGTACAGGCTTTAGCACTGGGCCTCACTCTCACTTTGAAGTTCATCTTCCAGGTCAGGGAGCGGTTAACCCGATCGCCTATCTGCCTCAAAATCGCGGCTAGTCGTTCTGTGAATGACTGATTTCTTCTTGGAGGAGTCTTACTGGCTCCTCTTTTTGCTATTTTTACAGGACGCTCTAGATTCTGATTCGAGTCTTGTGCTATGCTTGTTAAGGCAATAATTCAATTTGGCTCAGTAGCTCAGTGGTTAGAGCAGGGGACTCATAAGCCCAAGGTCGCAAGTTCAAATCTCGCCTGAGCCATAAGGAAAAGTAAGATACAGCGGGGTTTCAAGGAATTCCCTCTGCTTTGTTTTGGGTCAGGTTAGCTCAGTTTGGGCTAGAAATTGGGGTAAATTTGGGGTAAAGCGTTTGAGTATGAATGTTCCTGTTTAGGAGTTTCACGAATGTACTCAAGCAATCCGTCACGACGCGCTTTCAAAGGTTCGGTTCAGATCAAGGTATCGAACGATCGCATTCAGCTTGTGTTTTCGGTCGCTGGCAAACGTCACTACCTCTCCACTGGACTTGCAGATACACCTAGTAATCGCAAAGTGGCAGAACGCAAGGCAGCGATGATCGAAGACGACATTTTCAAGGCCAGGTTTGATCCAACATTGGAGAAATACAAGCCGCAATCGGCTCTCAGCACCGTTACCCCAAGTTTTACCTCAAGTGCGCCGCCAAAGACTTCGCTGATCGAGCTATGGGAACAGTACACCGAGTTTCAAAGCGCTCATCTTGAAGAAACGACGATCATTCGGGATTACGGCAAAGTCGAGAAGCGTCTTCGCAAAATGCCCAAGCCGAATTTTGAAGATGCAATTGCGATTCAAACTTATCTGCTCAAGAATTACGCGGCAGAAACGGCAAAACGTACCCTGAAGCAACTGAGTGCTTGTTGCGAATGGGCAATGCGGAAGAAATTGGTGACTGACAATCCATTCAAGGAACTGGCAAAGGAAATTCGGACAAAAAAGAAGAGTCGGGTGTCGCGCAAGCCGTTTTCTCGAACTTGCGTTCCAGCGATCATCTCAGCGTTTGAGAATGATACCTATTCCTCGAAGTTCTCCCCGATTCCGCATTCGTATTACGCTTCCTATGTCAAATTCCTATTTCATACCGGATGCCGACCCGAAGAAGCGGACACGCTCCGCGTGAGCCGAAGGCAACGCACTCAAATGGAAGCACATTGAGAAGAATCGCATCTACTTCTGTGAAGCGGTTGCCACTGATGTGAGAATCCGTAAGTCCACGAAGACGCACACGCCACGCTATTTTCCGATCAATGCAGAATTGCAGCGCATCTTGGACGAGATTAGACCGCAAGCTAGCAGCGCAAATGACTTGGTGTTTCCAGCAAGAAACGGGAAAGAATTGGATACGCACAACTTCTTGAATCGCGTCTGGAAACCTGTAGTCAAGCAATTAGTGGCAGCAGGCAAGGTCAAAGAATATTTGCCTCAGTACAACTGTCGTCACACATTCATCACCCTGTGCTTAGAAGATGGGATTTCTTCGCGTCGGGTGGCTGAATGGTGCGGGACATCTGTTGCGGTAATCGAAGAGCATTACGCAGGGACAATCAACCACATTCAAGTCCCATCGTTTGGGCTAGAAGAGGATGAATTTGGTGATTAAGATAGCGAGGGGTTGATCGAATCAACCCTTTTTCGCTTGTTTAATTGGTTTTGGAAGCAGTGTGATGTCGTGATGGTTACAGGAAAATTTGACAATCTTCAGGGTTCCAATCTCCAAGGGCGGATTTCGGCTAATGCGAGTAGCGCTCGCTCTGCTAGGGGCAAATCAGCCTCGTCAGCCTAGGCAATCGATTCTTCATATATGCTTCATCTAAGCCTGTAAGTTGGCTAAATTCTTCTTCAATACTGTCGAGCAGTTCATCCTCAACATGCAAGCAGCGCGAACTCACCTGCCAGTCTCGATCCCAAAAAATTCGATCGGCTAAGTCTTCGATGATTTCTTCCCACAAGTCGAAGTCAGTGGAGAGATCGCTAAAATCAGCTTCTTCCTCACGTTCTCCGTATTCTTCGACAGCAGCTTACCCAACGAGGACGTACAAATTCTTCAAAGGCGTTCCACAGCGATCGACGATAAGCATATTTCAAATCTTCTTCGTCATCAGACCATTCATCCTCTTCTGAAATTTCTTCCTCCAATCGCATCTATAGGTAAGCGAAAGGGAAGTAAGCACCTGCTTCGAGAACATTCGTCAATTCCGGAGCTTCAACTTCTGGCTTCAAGAGTGCGGACAGACAATGATGGAGAATGATGACTTTTTGATGGAAACTCGTAGAATCGAAAATGCGAACACTACGTGGAGCGAAGCTTGCGCCCGTTTTGACATCTAATTCGTCACCCATGACTTCGATGTAATCGATCGCATCTTGCATGGTGGCTAGATAAAGTTCTGCCTCAGTGCCTTGGAGCGATCGTATTCCTAAACTGGTGTGCCAAACCATCGATTCTTTTGTCCCCAAATGTTCCCTTCTATTTTCTGCGATCGCTTCGAGATTTCTGATGGCAGATCGCAAAGGTTTTTCTCGAAAATGCGAAATAAAGAGTTCCGTGATTCGTCAGAAGAGGCAGAATAACGAGATTACTCCTATTTCTTCACGTTAATAATATTGAGCAGCTTCTGCGGAGATGCAAATAAATGCAGCCTCAATTGTTGGGGCGATATCTCAACCTGGATGACTTCTGTACTTGTACCCAGACCTACCAGAAGCATCAAGATCTCATCAACCCCTATCCACAAAACATAGACGAAACGATTCCAGCATTGCAAGCACTCTGTCAGCATTTGCTTGACCCCATCATTGACCATTTTGGCAAAGAGCGATTTCAGCTTACCTATGGCTTCTGCTTAAGAGATTTGAAGCGCCTTTTGAGCCAGAAAGACCCAGAAACAGGAATTAAAAATGGTCGCGTTGATTCGAGCCGAGATCAGCACATGGCGCATGAGGTGAACTGGAATGGGAAGTACTACTGCGGTAGCTTCGCTGTTCCCCGAAGGGGTAAACGCTTAGGTGCAGCTTGTGATTTTCGGATTGTAGGGTTGGAAAGCGATCGCTTGGTGGAGTGGATTCTAGGGCGGCGATTGCCGTTTGATTCGCTGTATTTCTATGGAAGCGATCGGCCGATTCACATTAGCTACGGTTTGCAACACAAGCGTAAGATTTTGACTTAATTTCTCGACGAGTTCACTCTCTGTGATATCTGAGAAAGCGTTTTCAACTGCACTCTGATGAGTCAAGAGACGAAGCAAGTTGACAAACTGAACTTTGGAGCGAAAAGGAGTGGCACTCATTAAAACAACGAGTTTTGGCGGGCTAGAATTCTGCCAATATTGCCCTGTGATCATTTGGTAGGCAGCTTTATAAGTTTGAGTTGCAGATTTAATTCTTTCAGAACTGCTGAGATTTTCATTGCTTCCACAGTAATGACATTCATCAATAATGAGAATTTCAGGACTAATTGTAAAATCTTGAGGTAAGCTCTCTTTATCGTTTTCTTCCACATAACATCTTGCAGCATCGATACTGGCAACATGAATACCGCTGATACTGTTCTTACCGTAGTCCCTGAAGGAGCTTACAACTTGAACAATGTTTTGTCCGTCGATCGCTCCCTTCATAACTGCTTGGAGTTTTGTACAAGCATCTTCTAGAAGTCCAGCTTTTGTTAGATAGAGGCAGCGAAATTGTTCAAAACTTCCTCCTGAGACAAGTAAATCTCGCAACACCAAACCAATCTCAATCGTTTTTCCTAACCCAACCTCATCAGCAATTAGTAACCGCTTAACTCTGGTTGAATTTGTCTTCACATACTGTTGTAGTGCAAGTTGATGTGGAAATGGATCTTTGTCATTAGCAGTAATACGACCTGAGAAAATGTTAGCAAGTACTTCAAGCGCGCCGAGACGCATGGCAGTGTTTATCTGAAAGTCTGGACAACTGGATGCAGAGCCAAGAACACTCTTTCCCGGCGAATATTCCTTTGAGTTAGATAGTCGTTCTGCAATCTCTGGGAACTCTCTGATAAACCAGTCCCAGCTTCGGAAGTTGTCTAATAGACCTTTCCGAGAATTTACAAGCGAGACTGCTCCTGGGTTTGAGGTCATTTCACCAGGATTGTTCCAGAATGGTAGCATCAGGGATTGAGGCAGTTTCTAACAGAAACCATTGTTCAACATCACGGGGCTTAAATCATCAGCTTTCTCCTAATTTCAACGGTCGTAATTCGTGAAATCAAGCCGACCCAATCGCAATCTCACCAGCCCACAAATTGCCAACATCACCGACTCGTAGCGCTGCGAATCAAGGCGAAACCGATGGGTGAGAATCCGAAAGATCTTCAGGCGGCGAATCAGGGGGTCGATGAAGATGCGCTGACCCGAAATCTCCTGGTTTTCTGCACGCTGGGCTTCGGTGAGTTCTTGGTTTCTCGGCTTCTTGTGGGGGCGTGGTGCGATCGGCTCCTTGATAGGCTTTATCGCCTCGACCACAAGCCGGGTTGTTTCATTGAAATTCACGTTATCACTGCTCTATTTCTATGATCTCATACCTGTCTTATATCAATTTTGTATGAAGCTGCACAGAAGAATTGGAAAAACCTTTGCATAGCAATGCTTTCAGCTTCTTGAGTTCTATGCAGCTTCACAATAGTTTGGTATTAACTTGTCAGTAGCTCAGAAGGTAAGCCACTGGTTTTACCAGTGCGACTTGAA
>NZ_JBJPHT010000023.1:0-89857 GCF_052939475.1 Phormidesmis sp. 146-20 | reverse complement strand
TCCCTCATCCCTCATCCCTCATCCCTCATCCCTCATCCCTCATCCCTCATCCCTCCCAAGGGCAGCCTCACCGTAAATCGTGCCCCCTGTCCCTCTCCGGGGCTTTCGGCCAAAACCGTGCCGTTGTGGAGTTCGACGAGTTGACGGACGATCGCCAGTCCTAGACCCAACCCGCCATACGATCGCGTGGTGCTGCTGTCTTCTTGCCGAAAATAGTCAAACACATGGGGCAAAAAGTCAGCCTTGATTCCTTTACCTGTGTCGCTGACAACGACTTGAGCAAATGAGGTTAAAGCCTCTGGCGGAAACTCTAAAGCAGGAAGCTCAATTCTCTCCAGACTCACATTGACTTGTCCTCCAGCGGGCGTAAACTTCACCGCATTTGAGAGCAAATTCCAGACGATCTGCTGCAACCGATTGGGATCACCTCTGACTGGGCCGATGGTTGAGTCAAACTGCGTCTCGATCGCAACCGATTTGGCTTCGGCAGCAATTCTCACCGTTTCTAACGCAGCCAGAATCACATTGGATAATGACACAGACACAAAATTGAGATTGATTTTACCGCGCAAAATTTTTGAGACATCTAACAGATCTTCAACCAGTTGAGATTGCAATTTTGCATTGCGCTCGATCACTTCTAACGCATGACTGGTCGCCGCTTCGTCAAACTTACGAGTCCGCAGCAAACTTGTCCAGCCCAAAATCGGATTGAGGGGCGATCGCAACTCGTGAGACAAGACGGCTAAAAATTCGTCTTTGAGGCGATTGGCCGATTCGGCTTCTTGTCGGGCTGCTTGTTCGCGAATGAGCAATTCATCTTTGTCAGCATTCGATTGTTCTAATTGAGTATTCGTCGCTTCGAGTTGTTCCATTAGGGCGACGCGGGCTTGATATTCTCGCCCCTTGACCTTTTCAACCGCTAGAGCCACCTGAGTTGCAGCCCTTTGAGTCATCGCAATGCCCATCAGCAAACTCACCCCACACTGCATCAGCAAACTCAACTTGTGAACGTACAACACCTCCGCACTCACCGGAAAACTGGGCAGCGCGATCGCATTGGGATAAGTCGTCAAATAAGCAACCAGCGTAGCGAACACACAAAAACTCGCCGTCAACGTGCCGCCCACCACGCCAAATCGAGTCGCCGCCCAAATAATTGACACAAAATTGAGAAACGAAAACTGCTGAAACGAAAAGCCTGTTCTAGTCGTTTGAGAAACGGTGAGAAACGCGGTACTCGTACTAAAGATCAAAATTACAAAAATTTCTGCCCAATCGCGACGATCGCGCAACCGACGAAAGCTAGCTGCCTTTCTGGGAGGATCTGTTTCGCCAATCAGATAGCCCGATTTTTGTAGCAGCGGGGTCAGCAACAAGAGCGCCGGGGGAGCGATCGTCATCGTTCCGATCGCGTTGCCCAACCACCAATACGAAATGCTTTCTGGCAAGGTGTTTAACGACATTTTGCCCAAGGCTACGAGTGACAAACTGCCTACGATCGCCGAACTCAAACAACCCATTACGGGAGCTGCCAAAATAAATGCGCCTGCTTCTCTCAAATCGGTTAAGAAGGGTGACCCACGCCAGCAGACTCGATACAAAAACCAGGCGACGAGCGGCTCGGTGCTATCTGTCCAACCGACAAGCTGCGCCCAGCCGTGATTACCCCAAAACGAAGCCATCAGACAAGACACCAGCCCCGTCAAGACAATTCCCGGTAGACCCAGCCAGATTCCGATCGCCACCGCCACCCCCGACGGAGGAAACCACAGCGAAACCGCAGGCTGGACGCGAAACAGCAGGGCTGTCAAATGCGCCAAAATCAGTGCGATCGCACACAGTAGGAACGTTAGCCATCTGCGGTTCACTCTTTTGGCTTGCATCGCCCTGTCGCACCTATGTAAATTGCAACACCCAACATAGGGCAAATGATGCGAAACAGCACGTATCTTCTGAAAGATTTTTGCAGTTCAAGGCTGATTAGTGTATGTGTCGATGAGGTTTTTTCGCTGCGCTGCTTGTCCTTTTGCCTCCCAACCCCCAGTTTTTAGGGACTTTAAGATCAAAGCTGGCGGTTAAAAGAACGAAGTCTGCAAAGGCAACCCAAATCGATTCAAAGGTTCGCTAATCCGCGAAGGCGAATTTTGTTCTTTAGCTGCGGTTTCAACCGCCTATCGAATTCAGATTAATCTCTAGGCTCAAAGCACAGTTCTATTCGGTTGAGCCGAGTCGAAGCCTGTGGGTATATTCTTTGCTGAAAATTACCAAAGACCGCTGCGTTAATCATTTCGACTGCTTAATGTTTTACAGCCTGCTCGATCGCTTGAAGCGCCTCGTCACACCAGGCTACCCACTCTTTTTGATAACGAATGCCGCGACGAATAATTAGATGCATATAGAGATCTTTGAGGTCTAGCGAATCGAGCTGTTGGGCAAAATGCTGATCTAACTTTTCGACCTGTTGCACCATCTCAACATGTAACTGTCGCCGTCGTGCAATTTCACGAATCACCACCTGAGAGGGCACTAGATGACCCGCTAGCCCCATCACGCCTAGATCTTCACGGATGGCTGCGGGTTCGCAGGGTTTGATTAGCCAATCGAGCAGTTCTTGTTGACCTTGCTCTGTGATGGAATAGATTTTTTTATCCAGTCGTCCTGGTTGAGGAATAGCTTCATAAGTAACGCTGCCTTGCTGTTCTAGCTTGGTGAGCTCGGCATAGATCTGCTGCTGACTCGCTTTCCAGAAGCAACTGCCAAATCCCTCGGCAAACTCTTTGGCAACGTCATAGCCGCTGAGAGGTTGACGAGACAGGAATGCCAGGATGGTGTGCTTGAGTGCCATAACCAAAAAACTACTTGACGGATTCAATAGATTAAGTGTACCTTAGTTTTTGTATTCAAATAATTGAGTAAAAAAACTAGAGTAGTCTGTCCTCACAGTCTCTTTCTCGCCCAACTATCTCAGGAGTTAAACCATGAATGCTCTAGATCACAAAATTCCGCCACCGATAGTTGTCGTACTTGTCGGAGCAGCAATGTGGGTAACTGCTCAGTCCGCGCCTGAGTTTGAAATCGAAGAGAATTTGCATTTCGTGATCGCAGGCGTGATCGCCTTGTCAGGCTTTACTGTTTTAGCGCTAGGAATTGCGGCATTTCGTCAGGCTAAGACGACGATCAATCCTGTGAATCCCGAAGCGGCATCCTCACTTGTGACTGGCGGCATTTACTGCCATACACGCAATCCCATGTATGTTGGCTTTGCCGCTTTACTGGTGGGTTGGGCTGTGTACTTGGCGGTTCCGTGGGTACTTCTAGGCCCGATCGCATTCATCCTCTTCACCACGCGCTTTCAAATTATCCCTGAGGAACATGTGTTGAATGCAAAGTTTGGACAAGCGTACAGCGAATACAAAGAGAAGGTTCGTCGATGGCTCTAGACCTGTTTGAATGCAAAAACTTGAGGTTAAAAAATGGAGTCATCTATGGTCAACATGAATTGGGGAACGAAATGGCGATCGCCCCGCCGAAGCGCAATGTTGGGATTTGGTTGTCTACTGCTGGTTGGCAGTGGCATGGCCTATCGAATGAGGTTGATTCATCCAACTCAGCAGTCGATTGTGGTAGCTGCTGCCCCAACGGTTGAAACGGTGTCTGCTCTGGGGCGATTAGAGCCAGAAGGTGAGGTGATTCAGGTATTTGCGCCCACATCGTCAGAAGGGGCACGAGTTGAAAGCCTCCGAGTCAGCAACGGGCAGCGGATTCGTCAGGGAGATGTAATTGCAGTTTTGGATAGCTATAAGCGGCGGCAGGCCTCCTTACAGGAAGCCCAGGAACAGGTGAGCGTTGCCCAAGCTCAGTTGGGTCAGGTAGAAGCGGGCGCGAAATCAGGGCAAATTCGAGCACAGGCACGAGTCGTCGATCGCCAAAGAGTTGAATTGCAGACCGAATCTGAGGCGCAGGAAGCCACGATCGCTCGGTTGGAAGCAGAACTTCGTAATGCACAACTGGAGAATCGACGGCATCAGAGGCTTTATGCAGAAGGCGCTGTCTCCGCATCTTTGCGGGATAGTAAGCAATTAGCTGCTGATACAGTTCGACAACAACTTAACGAGGCACAGGTGAACTTGAGCCGAATCCAGCGATCGCGGCAGCAGCAGATTTCTGAGGCGCAAGCGACGCTCGACCAAATTGCCGAGGTGCGTCCGGTGGATGTCAAGGTCGCACGATCACGAGTGGCAGAGGCGCAAGCCAGAGTATCACGGACACAGGCAGAACTCGATTTGGCGACGGTACGATCGCCCCAAGCTGGACAAGTCCTCAAAATCCACGCTCGTCCTGGAGAACTGGTCGGAAGTGAGGGCATCATCAGTCTGGGACAAACTCAGCGCATGGTGGCAGTGGCAGAAGTGTATGAGTTAGATATCAATCGCATTCGAGCAGGGCAAGCCGCAACCGTGATTAGCAAGAACAATGCTTTTCCAGATGTGCTGCACGGCAAAGTCGTAGAAGTCGGACTAGAAATCAATAAAAAAGACGTGTTGAATACTGATCCGGCAGCACAGTTTGATGCGCGAGTGGTGGAAGTAAAAGTGCTGTTAGATGAAGCGTCTAGCCGTCGAGTTGCTGGATTAACTAATTTAAGTGTGCAAGTCTCCCTTGATGTCAACTCTTGAGGCAATGACATGACTGCAATGACCCCCAAAAAGAAACCGCTGTTTCTCTCCTGGTTACAGTTACGCAAAGAACGGGCGCGTTTGCTGGTGGCGATCGCTGGAATTAGTTTTGCCGATGTGCTGATGTTTCTGCAAATGGGCTTTCGGGGAGCATTGTTCAGTAGTGCAGTGGAATTCCACAATAGCTTGAACGGTGAAATTGTCATGTTAAGTGGGCGATCGCGGTCTTTGATTTCCCTCGATCGATTTACAGAGCGCCGACTTTACCAAGCCGCAGGCATCACAGGGGTTGCGGCAGTCAGTCCGATTTACCTGAATGCGATTCAGTGGCGTAATCCTGAAAACAAAGAGATTTGGGACATCTACGCAATTGGGATTAATCCAGAACATCAGGTTTTGAACATTCCGGGAGTCCAAGCCAACCGTGAGAGACTGCGCCAGCCAGATACCGCTTTGTTTAATCTGGGTTCTCGCAAAGAATTTGGCACGATCGCTCATCGGTTTCAGACCGGAGAAACCATCATTACCGAAATCAATGAACGCCAAGTTCAAATCCAAGGCTTGTTCAAACTTAGCCCCACATTTGGCATCAATGCTTATCTGATTACGAGCGATATCAACTTTTTACGCATGGCTCCTTTCCGACAAGGAGGACTGGTTGATGTGGGTGTGATTAAACTTAAGCCTGATGCCGATGTGCAAGCGGTTCTAGCAGAGATGCGATCGCGCTTGCCCAATGATGTCAAAGTAATGACGCGAGAAGATTATGCCAAAGCCGAAGTTGCTTTTTGGAACGCTAGTACACCCGTGGGCTATACCTTTGATTTAGGCGTAGTGATTGCCTTTATTGTCGGCGCTGTGATTGTTTATCAGATTCTTTACAGCGATGTCACCGATCATTTGCCTGAATATGCCACCCTCAAAGCGATGGGGTTTCGCGATCGCTATCTGCTCATCGTTGTCTTTCAAGAGGCTTTGATCCTGGCAGCCCTGGGATTTATTCCCGGTACGCTGATTGCTTTAGGCATCTATCGGATTACGAATATCGCTACAATGCTGCCGATGGCAATGGATGTGGGACGAGTGGTGTTTGTTTTTGTGCTGACGGCAATCATGAGTTCGCTTTCGGCTGCGATCGCAGTGCGTAAGCTGCAAACGGCTGATCCGGCTGATATTTTTTAGGAGTTGAGCATGGTTACAAATTTATCTGAACCTGCCGTCTCGATCGCTCATCTGAATCATTACTATGGACAAGGTTCACTGCAAAAGCAGGTTTTGTTTGACATTAATCTGCAAATTAATCGTGGCGAAATTGTCATCATGACAGGGCCGTCAGGTTCGGGTAAAACAACCTTGCTGACATTGATGGGAAGCTTACGATCAATTCAAGAAGGGAATTTGAGCATCTTGGGACAAGAGTTGCTTAATGTTAGTAGAGAACAGATGACTCTGGCTCGTCGTCATATCGGCTATATTTTTCAAGCGCACAATCTACTAAACTTCCTGACTGCCTATCAGAACGTTGAAATGGCGTTGGAAACTCAAGAGGTGACTGCTGTCGCTGCCGATACCCGAATTCGGACTATTTTGAGCGCCTTGGGACTAGAGCATCGGATGGACTACTATCCAAGCGATCTATCAGGTGGACAAAAACAACGAGTGGCGATCGCCCGTGCTTTGGTCAGTCAGCCTAAAATTATTCTGGCAGATGAACCAACGGCTGCACTCGATAAAAAGTCGGGACGAGATGTGGTGGAAATTATGGAAGAACTCGCTAAGGAGCAAGGCTGTACTATCCTACTCGTCACTCACGACAACCGCATTCTGGATCTTGCCGATCGCATTATCTACCTAGAAGATGGGTGTTTAGTGAATCGCTCTGATGTTGCTGCAATTGTTCAATAGACTTCCTGCACGAATCATAGATGCCCTCCGACTAAAGTCGGGGCTACAAGAGCAAAGTGTGCCTTCGCACACTAAAGAGGCGATTTTAACCGTTAGTCCACGGAGGTGGACTTTGTTCTGATAGCAGCGTTGCCGAAGGCTCTTGCGAAGCTAACATCAATCGCCAGGTATTCATGCAGGAGTCTGATAGAGTTCTCAGGTGTCGAATTCAGATTAATCTCTAGTGGCTGCGATCGCTTGGGCAAACTGAAACAGGATTTAGCCAAAGCAGCGATGAAACAGATTATGCGTCTCTCGATTCCCCTTCTCGTTTTGGGGCTTTCTTTTGCCTCACTCAACGCCCACGCCCAATCGATCGCCCCCTCCAGCGACGGAACGGGAACAATCGTCACCCCCAACGGCAATCAATTAGACATCACAGGCGGAACGCGATCGGCGGATGGCGCTAATCTATTTCACAGCTTCAGTCAGTTTGGGCTAAACCAAAATCAGATTGCCAACTTTTTGTCGAATCCCACAATTCAAAATATTTTGGGACGGGTCAACGGTGGCGATGTCTCGATCATTAATGGACTGATTCAAGTCACGGGCGGCAGTTCCAACCTATTTTTGATCAATCCAGCGGGCATCATTTTTGGCGACAGCGCTCGATTAAATGTTCCAGCTTCCTTTACTGCCACGACTGCAACTGGGATTGGCTTTGGTTCAAATTGGTGGAATGCTGCGGATACTAACTACTCAGCCCTACTCGGATCGCCCAACGCCTTCGCTTTTACCCCTCAGCCTGGTGCGATCGTTAATACAGGCAACTTGACCGTCGGACAGGGGAATCTCAGCTTGTTTGCAGGCACGATCGCCAGTCCGGGTCAGCTTTCTGCACCTCAAGGGCAAGTTTTGCTGGCGACGATTCCGGGTCAAAGTTTGATGCGGCTCAGTCAGGTGGGCAGTTTGTTGAGTCTCGACATTCAGCCGATCGCGACCACGGGACAGAGCCTACCGATCGTCACCCTTCCCCAGATGCTCACAGGCGGCGCAGGCGGCAACGCCACAGGCTTCACCGTCACGAATGGACAGGTTCAACTCACCGGGTCGGGCTTTGTGATTGAGAATGGCGATATTGTTGCCAAAACCGTCACCGCCGAAACTGCCACCCTTGCAGCCAGTCAGACCTTAACCCTGATCGAAAGCCAACTGCAAACGACGGGAGCGTTAAATCTTCTGGCAAAAGACACCGTACGAGTGCGAGACAGTTTGACCAATCCATTTCTGGCACGATCGGGCGGCAATTTGACCGTGAGCGGCGATCGTGCGATCGACATTCTGGCGCTCAATCACCTCAGACAGACTCCTTTTGTTAGCGGCGGCGACCTTAGCCTGATCAGCGATGGCATTGTCTCTGGAGATGCCCACTTTATCAGTCAAGGACGATTCTCGATTTTGAATCTGAGCGGCGGCGGCGGCAATTTTGTTAGCTTATATGATCCGATCGTCAGCGCCGATGGAGATGTCACCTTTGGCAACTATACGGGGGTCGCGCTCAAAGTCGAAGCGACAGGCAGCATTACCGCAGGCGACATCACCATCACTGGCCCAGATGTTGACCTGGCTTCGATTTGTCTGACTGCTTGTTCCCCCGATGCTCAAATTTTGGCTGACCTGCCTGCCGTCATCTTGAGAGCCGGAGTCACGACCCTTGAAGAAACCGCTTTTGGATATCCTGGAAGCGTCTTTGGCAGTCCACCTGTTGCGTTTGGCTCTACTGACTTTGGGAGCGGTTCACCTAGTACGATCGCCAGCATCACCACAGGCAATATTCGCACAGAGAAACCCTCAAATCCGTTTGGCGGGCCAGAAAACACAGTGATTCTGACGGCTCCGGGCGACATCACAACGGGAGCGATCGACACCTCTGTCACCGGAACTGCGGACAGTCGAGCGGGGAGTGTCAGCTTAACGGCGGGACGCGACATTCTCACGGGAGCCATCAACACCTCGACTAATATTGCAGCGTTTGTAGACGGCTCGAACGCTGGATTTGTGACGCTACAAGCTGGGCAAAATCTCACCTTTGAAAGTATCACCACCAGCGCCCTTTCTCAAAGTGGAGCGGGGACGGGCGGCAGAGTCAGACTTCTAGCAGACAATGGTCAAATTCGAGGGACAGGATTTGTCGCAGCTTCTCCCACAGATACGATTTTTACGCGATCGACCAACGCCACCGGATCAGTCGAAATTCGTCACGATGGCGGCCCCAACAACAATCCCTTTATCGTCGGAGACGCAACCACCAACGGCACCGCAGGCGGCATCTCAACCAACAATGTGACGATCGCGCCCACCACCATTTTTGAATCTGTAGGCACGATCGATCAAGGCAATCCTGCTGCCGATGGCGTTCGCTTTGTGTTTAACAATGTCGCCCCCGGCATTACCGTCAATTCAAATCTACCCGACACGCCAGAAAATCAGCCCGTCACCCTCAGCCTCAGTGATTTGGCTCCGACGGCAACCGATGCTAACAACGATTTCACAACGATTACGGTCGCGACGATCGCCCCCGGTGCCATTCTCAACGTAGACGGGATTGAACTGCAACCGGGCGCAAACTTTCCATTGGGTAGAGAAACCGGGACGATCGAGTACACGCCGCCTCCGGGTACAACGGGTCAGATTGTGGCTTTCACGCTGGCTGCCAGCGATCGCATCTCTAGTTCAGTCCCGGTGCCTGTGAGTGTGACGATCACTTCAACATCGCCGCCTCCAACCACACCGCCCGCTGAGCCAGTTCCCCCAACGCTTCCCGAACCCGAACCTACCGAGCCGATTCTCAACCCACCCACGACACCAGAAGCCGCCAAGCCAGATTATCCCGATGATGTAGAAGCCGAACCCGCCGAAGAACCCGAAGCCGAAATCGCTGCCGCAGACAACCCCTCCGGAGCGATCGTAGAAGTCGATCCCTTTGTCAGCGAGATTGAGGATTCTCTCACCGATACGTTTGAAACTTACCTCGGCGAAAGTGATGTGCAGGCTGAGACGCTTCCCGAAGTGCGCGATACGTTGAGCAAAGTCGAACGGGCGACGGGGGTAAAACCTGCGATCGTGTATGCCTTATTTGTCCCATCCAGTCTGGCTCAATCCAGTGACCCATCTACTAAGTCAGACGGTCAACAAAAGTTAGGTGCAAGCCCCCAGCAAGACAGCGATGAGCTAGAACTGTTTGTCGTCACCTCCACAGGACAGCCGATTCGCAGACGAGTCCCCGGAGCCACCCGCGCCACCGTTCTCAAACTAACTCAACAGTTTCAGCGAGAAGTCTCTGACAGCCGAAAGTCTCAAACCACCAGCTATTTAGAATCATCCCAAGTGCTCTATCAGAAATTAATGGCTCCGATCGAGTCCGATCTGCAAACTCGCAAAATTACCAATCTAGTTTTTGTCACCGATCTGGGACTGCGATCGCTGCCTCTAGCTGCCCTACACGATGGCAAAGGATTTTTGATCGAGCGCTACAGTATCGGCATGATGCCCAGTCTCAGCCTTACCGATACGCGCCTGGGTGACATTCAGAAGAGCCAGATTTTGGCCATGGGAGCCTCTCAATTTAGTCAGCAAACTCCACTTCCTGCCGTTCCCCAAGAAATCAGCGCCATTTCTAATATTTGGAAAGGTCGAACTTTTCTCAACGAAGGCTTTACCCTCAACAACCTCAAGACTCAGCGCCAACAACAACCCTTTGGCATCATTCATCTAGCCACTCATGCAGAGTTTCGATCGGGCCCTCTCGGCAATTCCTACATCCAACTCTCAGATACTCAGTTGCGGCTTGATCAGATTCGTCAGCTTGGCTGGAGCAATCCACCCGTCGAACTGCTCGTCTTGAGTGCTTGCCGCACTGCGTTGGGCGATCAAGAAGCCGAGCTAGGATTTGCGGGGCTTGCGGTAAAAGCGGGAGTCAAATCAGCACTGGCTAGTTTGTGGGCGGTCAGTGATCAGGGGACGTTGTTGTTGATGACGGACTTTTATCAGCAGTTAAAGAAGACCCCGATCAAAGCCGAAGCCCTACGTCAGGCACAGTTGAGCCTTCTCAAAGGACGGGTCAAATCGGAGAGTCAAACCACTTCTTTTGCTCACCCCTACTACTGGGCATCCTTCACGATGATTGGTAGCCCCTGGTAGAGGATCTACCGTGCATACATAAGTCAATTGATCTGTACTTGCCGTAATCCTTCGCCCCCTAAATCCCCCATTCTGGGGGACTTTGAACGCTGATCAGGGTTCTAAATTCTGGAAGCCTTTTTTGCTTAAAGTCCCCCAGAATGGGGGATTTAGGGGGCTGAAGCCGACTAGAACGAAGTGAGCATGGACTTGTGTGTACACCGTAGGGTAGAGGAGGGAGGAGGGAGGAGGGAGAACTTCGATGGTCTGTTCCCCGTTGGGGTAATCCGCTGCGCGAGGAGGGGTGAGGGAAATCTTGCTCTAAAGTCCCTCAGAATTAGCAGTTTGGAGGGCAGAAGATGTAAACACCGAAGCGAAAAACCTTCATCAAATTCGCCTTGCTTACCATTCAGCTTTTATTAGGTTTATTTGAAGTCATTAGCTCTGAAGTTGAGGGTCTGTGAGCGTTTGGGGGCACTCTTGCTGTATCGATGATCCTAAAACGAATCGCCCCCTTCATCTCATCAAAGCGAAATTCTTTACCTACCCATGACTATGAAGATTCTTCTCAGTGCTGCGATCGTTCCTCTCTCACTTGGATTTGCTCTTTTCTCTAGCTCGTCTGCGACGGCTCAATCCCTTAAGCTGACGGATGCCAAACCGACGTTGATCAGTCAAGCCTTCAAGCCTACCAAACGGGGTGCACCCAAAACGACAGCCGGGGGAGCCACTCGCGGATCTTGTCGTCCGGGCGGTCAACCTTTAACGGCACTGATGCCTCCCGGAAATCTGAGTTTGACCGTTGCGCCACGCCCTACTTTTTTCTGGTCTGTGCCCAAGACAGCTATTCAGACGGCTCAATTTCTCTTGCTGTCAGACAACGACACGAAGATTGTTTACGAAGCAACGCTGCTCTTGCCTGCGGCCGGAATTGTCGAATTTACGCTCCCCGCAACTGCTCCCGCGCTCGAAGTGGGCAAACAGTATCACTGGTATCTGACGATCGCGTGTAGTCCTGATGCGCCTGATAATGGATTGCGGTCTGAAGGTTGGATCGAGCGCACAAAAATAGAGCCAGCGTTATCTCAGGCGTTGAAGGTGTCAAGACCTGAACAATATTCCAAAATTTATGCAGAAGCAGGCATTTGGCACGAGGCACTAACCGTTTTGGTTAATCAGCGACGCACCAATTCTAAAGATCCCAAGGTGATGGACAATTGGAAGAAACTGCTGGAGTCAGTTGGGTTAAATCAGGTTGTGACTCAGCCTTTGGCAGGGAGTTCTAGACCTAGGGGATGAGGGATGAGGGATGAGGGATGAGAGCGATTCATTAACTTGTTAGCTTTAGCATTCCTCACTTCATTCTTAATGGTTACGTTTCGCTGTTCACATAACATTGCTGTTCATATAAAAAGGTGGCACCAAGCTGTTAACTTCGCACCACCTATAACCTTCACCTACAAACTTAGGAAAACTGTTTAGACAAACTTGAAAACTGGTTAGAATGGCGCGATCGCTCTAAATTCTGACTCTAGGGCATCTAGAAGTTGCTGGTCGCAGCGCTGTTTGGCCATCTGTATCCGATGGGTGAGACTACGCTGAATGTTGGCGTTGTGGATGTGCCCGACTTCTTGCAAGATGTTAAGAGGACGATCGACGGTTCGTACCTTTCGGGACTCAGAACAGGACTCACGACCAGACTTGTTAGTAGCCAAACCCTTGATGCTGTCGGCTGGCTGAGAATTGGTGGGGAGGTTTGCACCCAGTGCGGTATGACACTGCCAACCACCAACCACAAAAGGGCTAATCAGTTCGCTTTCTCTGACTTCCAGAGTAGGGGCGTGGAATTGATAACTGGCGCTGCGGTGAGAGGGTCGCATAGGATAACACTGGACTGGGATTCCGAGATTTCTGTAGTATAAGCTACCGTTTGTAATTCAAGTATCCAACTTTAGAAAGATTTAGGCAAGAGGAAATCCCGCAGATTTAAGTGTTTCTAATCGCCCAGACGATGATTTGCACAAACGCCGCTTGAATCCCACTGCAACTCAGCCAACAGCAGCGAACTAAACCCGATGAGAATGCCAGTGGTCAAAAATTGCCAGCCCCCAACGTAGGGTAGAGCGGCAATTCCTAGAAGATGTACGAGCGCTACGAGGAAAAAGGCCCGCGATCGCATCTTTAGCCCTGTATACAGGTAGCCGAGTGCATTGAGTCCTAGCCAGAGCGTGCAGAGTTGCGCCAAGACCTGTCCCCAACCGAGAAAAACGCTCAGGTTAGTTAGTACCAAACCTCCAAGCATCAAGATGACCCAGGCGGCAATGACTTGATTTAACGGCTCGATCGTTGTCCAGCGGCGGGCAAGTTTGACCATGATTGCAGTGCCGATGAGCGTCAGTCCTGACCAGAGAATGGCTTGAGTGCCCCAGTCGATCGCGGCAAACTGTGCGGTGATGAAAATGATGGCTGAGATTAGCCCCCACAATAGACAGGCTTGATCGATTCGAGTATAAAAAGTTGACAAAACTGTCGTGTCACCTAGCTGCCAGTGAATGCGCCACAAACCCGGCAGATCTTCGATTTCAAAGGCAGAGTGTTTGCGACGAATTAAAGGTGTTTTTAGATCAAAAAAGTCATTTTCAAATCGGATTGTCTGAAACATGGTGAAGTATATTTTGACTATTCTTTAAAGTGGATGCGTTTCTTTTGGAATTTGTTATTCCCTTCAGCGTACATTCATCATTGCGAAATAGCCAGGGCGGTCACTCTATCAACTGAGGCGACTTCAAGAGTTCTTTGCTCTATCATCAGCTACAGATCAAAAACAAAATTTACCTATTTTGAGAGATCAATTGCGAGATTTTGTATCTAAAAAAACGAATCGGAACGGCAAACAAGACCAGCCCCGATCGTTCTTATAAATCTCTAGCGTTTCAGCGAAATAACTGTCAGCTTTTCATCACTTTATCCGTTTACAATTTCGCCACCATTGGGGTGCAAGATTTGACCCGACATGTACGAAGAATCGTCAGAGGCAAGAAACACATAGCAAGGAGCTACTTCTTCTGGCTGGCCTGCTCGCTGCATCGGCACCTGTTGACCAAACTTCTCCACCTTCTCTTCTGGAAAAGTCGAAGGAATTAATGGAGTCCAAATCGGCCCCGGCGCAACCCCATTTACTCGAATTCCCTTCTTCACAAGTGACTGAGACAGGGAACGTGTAAAAGCTACGATCGCTCCTTTTGTAGACGAATAATCGAGCAGTTGTTGATTGCCTTGATAGGCGGTAACAGAAGTCGTATTGATAATAACGCTACCTGATTGAAGGTGAGGCAAAGCCGCTTTCGTTAAAAAGAACATCGCAAAAATATTAGTGCGAAAGGTGCGTTCTAACTGCTCGGCGGTGATGTTTTCAATGCTTTCTTGAGGGTGCTGCTCGGCGGCGTTGTTAACCAGAATCTCCAGGTGCCCAAATTCAGCGATCGTCTTTTGAACTGCCTGTTTACAAGTTTGCTCGTCACCCAAATCTCCAGGTAATAATAGGCAGCGTCGTCCTTCTTTTTCGACCATTTTTGCGGTCTCTTGAGCATCATCATCTTCGTTGAGATAAGCGATCGCGACATCTGCGCCTTCTTTGGCGTAGAGAACGGCCACCGCACGACCAATGCCGCTGTCGCCCCCCGTGATCAGAGCCACCTTGTTGAGTAACTTTTCACTTCCTTTGTAGTGAAACCCCTGGCTACGGGGCAAGGGTTGCATTTCAGACTCTTTTCCGGGACGTTGATCTTGATGTTGAACAGGCTGTTGTGTTTCTGCGGTTTGAGACATGAGATTTCTCCTACTAAATTGTTTGGTTTGTTATGGGTTTGATGAAGTTGAATTAGCGCGAATTTGATCAAACGCTTCGCTAATTGTTAACCCAAAACTTCTCCTATATCCCCGCTAAAGGGAAGAGTTTGAGCCGATTTTGTCCTAAAGTTTGTCATTTTGTAGAGGACAAAGAATCTAGACGATGAAGCGAAAGAATTGACTCAAATTTAGATGAGATCAGACAAACAAAAATCCCAAAAATAAGCTTCTTGGGATAATAGTGGGGAGTTGTATCGCAGATTCATTTAGGTGGATTTTAGGAGAACAAGATGCTCACATCTGATCAAGTTCTCCCTTCCTTTCTATCTGCTAATCACCAAAAAATTAGCGACAAGCTAGAGCGATTTAACGCCAAACTTGTTCTCCATCTTCGTTCAATCTTGCCATACGAATCATGTCCGAAATCTCTTCGGCATCTTTGACATGGTGTAGTGGCTTCTTCTCACCCTCTGGCGTTTCAAAAACAAAGTAGGTCGGAACCACAATGTGATCACCCGTAATATCAGGAGCATCTACAGCCACCTGTTGAGCCTTTTCTTCGAGCGATTTCGATTCGTCAATGCGATCGCCAGGATTGCTCGCCAAATATTCTTTATCCAACTCTTCTCTGTGTGCTCGTTTTTGCTCTGGATCGACCTCTTGGGGAGTCATCGGTTGGTTGATTCCAGATTGATTATCAGCAGGTTTTGAGTCTTTGTTCATAACAGTTACATCTCAAATTTCATGAGTACAAGTATAAAAAAAAAGAGGCGCGATCGCCTCCTTCAAATGAGTGAATAATTGAGTACTCCAAAAGCAGGAGAATTGAGCCTCTAACAATCGAGAAGTAGACTCCTACGGACGATGCTTTGGCCCATAACCAATAACTGCAACCTTGTGACGATAAATCAGTTCTGCACCGTACCATCCTGTAATTGCAATCAGCGTCGCTACAATCAGCGAGAGGATCAATCCAGTGGGCAAAATTGCCCCAGTTTGATTGCCCCATCTCAGCCAAAAGCTTGCTGCTGAAATTACCAGAGCCGCTACGTTTCCGGTCATGTGGGCCCAGCCTGCACTGTGTTCACGAACGCGATCGATTTTCACAAAGTCGCTCATTCCAGTCGCCGCAGCCACCAATCCTGAAACGATCCCGGCTCCGATTAGCCAAAAAGAGGCTCTTGCCCAAAAGGAATCACTGGTGAGCCAGTAGCCAACATCAGTGCCCAGAGCGCCCGTGAGAAAAGCGATCGGAAACGTGACTAACAAAGGGTGAAGGGGATGGCCAGCGATCGCAACGGTACTGGGGACACCGCTATCTCGATATTCTGCCTCATCCGCCTCAATAATGGGAGGAATGCTAGGGGTTCTTGCGCGTGTCATAAGGGTCTCCTGTGGGGTGAGAAAGTGAGGTTAAATAGTTGCTGTCGGCTTTGAGAAAATTCTCTTGATAAGTTGATCACGAGGCAGAAAATTGCTCTACATGGGCTTCGCTTTCCAGGGTTAACTTTCCTGGTTGAGTGTCCAATTTTTTAAGTTTTAAAGCCATACCTTCTAGCTCAAAGTTTCGGAGATCCAGCAGACTCTTAGCTTGTTCTAAAAGCGCGTTTGTCAACTCAGGAGGAAGGTCTTGTCCTTCTGTATAGTGCAAATCTTCTAATAGGACTTGCTGACCATCTGAACTGACTTTAGGAACTGCCGTAAAAGCAACTCGCTTTCTCTCTTGCGTGTCCTGTAAAATCACATCAGTACTCAGGGCGATTTTGCCTTCTCCAGGTAGGCCAAATTCAACTTTTTGGGTGTCTACTGTCGCAACTTGACCATTGACATGAACATCCAAATTTTGCATTTTCTCACCAATAAAATCGGATTGAAAAGCACGATTAATATCTGCTTCTGTCAAAACAACATAAGCTTCCGCTTCGGTCGGATGGTTTAACTCAATCTTGCCAAAAGCAGCACTCAACGGATTAATCGAAACGCTTCCAGTATTCACCTGCATTTCTTCAATCCGGAGGTCTTGCTGCATGACCATCCCTTCTGCTTTGATAGAAACTGAATCAACCGCTCCTGAAACTAGCTTTAGCGGATCGGTTTCAATTTCCACATCCAATTTTTCGACCTCATCTAGTTGGCTAGAAATTCCCACCTCTGCAACCTTATTGAGGGCTTGCTCTCCCAAATCGGGCATCTGATCGCTCCTTTGCCTATCGTTTTATGGCGATACTTTAAGACATCACCAAGACAAACCGAATCTACAACGCGATAGAGAGGCGGAGCGATCGTTCTCTACCTTTAGAGCAAAGAGCGGCATCATTGAGAACAACTGAGTTTAATGTGAATGCGGTGCAAAATTTTCGCTTCGGTATCCAGCACTTCCGCTCCCCCAAGCTGCCAATTCTAGTTTAGTTCAACTCTCTAGCCTTTCTGGTTTGGGCGGGTAGATCTGTCAAATAGCGAGGAAGCTCAACCAAAAAAGTCGATCCCTGCCTCAGTTGGCTCGCAACGGAAATTTCTCCCTCCATTAGATCCGTTAGTGCTTTGGTGATGGCTAACCCCAGTCCTGTTCCGCCCTGGCAGCGGGTCGCAGTCTGGTTGATTTGTCGAAATTCTTGAAAGATTGACTTGAGATCTTGGTCAGCGATGCCAATTCCGGTGTCTCGAACGGCGATCGCCACTCGATCATCTCGCCACACTTCCACTTCGATCGTGACCCATCCCTGGTCTGTGAACTTAATCGCATTTGAAAGCAGATTGGCAAGAATTTGTCGAACTCGCTTGCGATCGTTAACAATCTCTAATTCTTGAGGCAAATGGACTTGTATTTGAATATTTTTCTGATTTTTTCGCGGTTTCAGGTCTTCGACTAGAGTTGTCACAAGCTCACATAAATCAAATGATTCTAAGTGAAGTTCTAATTGTCGCGATCGTAGTTTTGAAAAGTCTAAAATGTCCTCAATCAGCGTCAGTAAATGTTGACCGTTTTGAAAAATTCGCTCGATCATCCTCAAGTGCTGTGGCTCAAATCGATGGTGAAATTGGCGCAGCAGAAGGTTTGAAAATCCCAGAATTGCATTCATTGGAGTGCGTAATTCGTGAGATATCGTAGCGATGAATTGTGATTTTAAGCGATCGGCTTCAACCAATTCCAGATTTTGAAGCTGCATTTGTTGAAGTTGCTGCTCCATTTGTTTGCGAGCCGTGATGTTACGCGCTAGCCAACGAAGCGCGATCGGGCAATTTTGACAATCTTTAACGACTGATATCGTCAGCGCTGCATCAAAAGAAATTTGGTTGTTAGTGATTAGCTTGATTTCCCATTCTTGAATGCGATCGACCGTCTGTAATTGTAGTAGCAACGATCGAAAAGCTTGCTGATAATCTCCACGCACAAAACTTTCTAAAACCTTGCCAACCAAGCACTTTGAGTTTAGGCTAAAAAGCTCTGATGCAGCCTGGTTTGCTTCTTGAATCTTGCCGTAGATATCAGTAATTAAATAAGCATCAGGAGCAAATTCAAATAAGTTTTGATAGCGGTGATACTCAGTTTCTAGCGTCTCCCGGACGTGGTTGAGGTGCTCATTTTGTTGATAGAGAACCCCTTCAGCGGCCCTCAGTTCTTCAAGGGCAGTCGAGAGCGCCGCCAAGTAACCAAGTAGGCTAGATTGTCCAACAGAGTCCTCACTGACGGCCTTATACAACTCAGCTTCACGCTGTTCTATTTGCTCTAAGTGTCTGACGATTAGGGTGCGATCGTCTGTATTTCTTTGTTCATCCATGTCATTGCCCAATACAAAAAATTGCTCTTTGACAGGAAAAAATGTGTTCAGATCAATTGCCTGAAAACAGTTTTAGAACTTGCCTCTCAAACGGAATTAAGCGTGAGAAATTAATTGATTACTGATTGATTACAGTGAGTAGCAAATCGTTTTAGTTAGCGTTTTACTTCCTTCTGGAGAGGCTAAACAGTTAATCAATTTCTGTTTTTTAATGAATTTAATTCAAATTCAGCAATCTCTATTGAATTAGTAAATTTTTATTAAATTCTTACTCGTTTCTGACAGTTAGATTGTTGCAGGGCTGTAATCATTTGCAATCCGCTTTTGGGCTGAGATGAGGGAGTTTCTAAGTAATCAACTTATGAATGAACTTATGAATGAGCTAATTTCTCCCTCGCTTCTCAGCTTGTTTAATTAATCGACTGGATGAAAGTAGAAGGCTAATCCCAGCACTACGTAGGCAGCAAGTAACAAAGTACCTTCGAGCCAGTTCGATCGCCCATCAGAGCTAATCGAATTGGTGATCAAAACTGCCACCGCAACGGCGACTAATTCAAATGGGTTGAAGTTTAAATCCATTGGTTTTCCTAAAATCCAGCCCACGATCACGAGAAGCGGAGCGACAAACAAGGCAATTTGCAGACTCGACCCAACCGCGACTGAGACGGAGAGATCCATTTTGTCTTTCATGGCTACTGTGACCGCTGTTGCATGTTCCGCAGCGTTGCCAATGATCGGCAGCAAAATCACGCCCGTAAATAGGGCAGTCAATCCTAATTTAGAGGTGGCTTCTTCTAGGCTATCGACCAGAAGTTCGGACTCGATCGCCACCAGCAGCGTGCAGGCTAATAAAACTCCCACCCAAAGCCAGAGATTGACGGTGTGGCGATCCGTTTCTCCGGTCAGGTTGGCGGAGGCGATTTCGACAACTTCCTGTTCTGCGACCCCGGCATCATAGAGATAGGTGTGGGTTTTCATAGAAAACAGCAGTGTCAAACAGTAAACAGCAATCAGCACAAAGGCAACCGAAACGGAGAGTTTCTGAATCGTCAGGTCACTGATCCCCGTTGAGGTGTAGTTGACCGCTGTCGGCAGCAATAGCGCAATCACAGCCAGATTCATCGAAGACGCATTGACCCGCGCGACGATCGGCTGAAATTCCTGTTCTTTGTGGCGCAGTCCTCCCAGCAGCATCGATAGCCCCATCACGAGCAGCAAGTTACCAATAATTGATCCCGTGAGACTGGCTTTGACGACATCGATCAGTCCCGCGTTAAGGGCAACCAGGGCAATGATCAATTCCGTTGCGTTGCCAAAGGTGGCATTGAGCAGTCCGCCCAGGGTGGCTCCCACGACGACGGCAATTTCTTCGGTGGCGGTGCCCATCCAGGCGGCCAGAGGTAGAATCGCCAAACCTGCCGTGACAAAGACGACCAGCGATCCCCAATGCAGAAAGTGAGCCGCGATCGACACAGGCACAAACAGCAGCAGGAAAATAAAAATTAGATTTTTGACTGACATTAAAACTTCTCAATCGGTGAAGGGAGTTCGTCGGGATCTAGAATACCTAGTCGATCGCAACGCTTTGTAGGAAATTGCTTCTTTTGATTTGAGCCGTCGGTTTGAGGCACCAATTTGAGCCAGACAATTTGAGCTAAACAATTTGAGTTACAAATCCTTTCGAGGTCTGAAGCGATCGTAAAGTCTTGTACAAAACTCTTAAGCCATCCTTAAGTTGACCTCTGCTTTGCGGTTCAATCAGTTATGTTGCAGGTTCCGATTCCTTTTGAAAGGCCGGGTGAAACGCCTGACTATCGATCGCTCTGCCTTTTCAAAAATCTGTAGCGCTTGAGAATGTAACGCTTAAGACTGACCTGATCCCCCAAATTCTAAGCGCTGAGTCAGATTTGTCTGTGAGAAAGGGTTCGCTATAGTTCCCTTTGATTGAAACTGATTCAAACTCTGAAAATCGGTTTCCCGTTAAGTTTTTATCCAATTTCAAAGCTGTTTTAAGCTGATCCTTTGGTCTTCTACCCTGGCTGCGGCGATCGTGTTTTTGACGAGGCTTGCAAATCGCCCGCGATTTAAGTCTTGCTGTATAGTACAAATGAATTACGTTAGCTAGAGGCAATTTGTTTGATTCTGCCTCTACAGCAGGCTTTACCCCATCTCCCTAACCCCAAAAACTTTCTCTATGACTTCGATTTTTGATGCCTCACTCGATTTGTCTGCCACCGCAACGAATGCAGCAAGTTTGCAGAATGGCGATCCCCAGCGTCTTGATCTCACCCCAGACGAAAACCATCCCCTCAAAACGGCGATCGGTGTTTACGTCACGATTCATGGGCACTTTTACCAGCCGCCCCGCGAAAATCCTTATTTGGATGCGATCGAGCGTCAGCCCAGTGCGTCCCCGTTTCACGACTGGAACGAGCGAATCCACCACGAATGCTATCGCCCCAACGCCTTTGCCCGCATTCTCAACGACCAGGGCGAACTGGTGGGGATCGTCAACAACTACGAATATTTGAGCTTCAACATTGGCCCAACGTTGATGAGTTGGATCGAGCGTCACGATGTCGAAGTCTACCAACGAATTCTCGAAGCCGATCGCAAAAGCTGTGCGCGACTGAATGGACACGGCAACGCGATCGCTCAAGCTTACAATCACATGATCTTGCCTCTGGCTAACGATCGCGACAAACGCACTCAGATTCGCTGGGGGAAAGCAGACTTTCGATCGCACTTTGGTCGTGATCCCGAAGGCATGTGGCTCGCTGAAACTGCCGTAGACTATCCCACGCTTGAAGCTTTGGTAGACGAAGGCGTTCAATTTATCATTTTGGCTCCCTCTCAGGCTCAACGCTGTCGGGCGATCGACGCTCCCAACTGGATCGAAGTCGGCGGCGGTCAGATTGATACGACTCGTCCTTACCGATGTTTCTTGAACAGTGAGGAGAGCGAGGAGTCAGAACGTCGCTATATTGACATCTTCTTTTACGACGGGCCGATTTCTCGCGATATGGGATTCGATACCGCTCTCAGCAGTTCTCACAATCTGGCGGGGCGATTGGGTCAGGCGGTGCGCGGGGATCATCGTCCGACTCAGCTAATTGCGGCGGCAACCGATGGCGAAACCTTTGGACACCACAAAGGCGGGACTGAGAAATGTCTGGCCTACGCCTTCGAGCATGAATTTTCTCATAAAGGCTGGACGGTCACTAACTTTGCCCACTACCTCAGCCTCAACACGCCTACCTGGGAAGTCGAACTCAAACCCGTCACGGCCTGGAGTTGTGCCCACGGAGTCGATCGCTGGCAAGACGACTGTGGCTGCGCGAGTGGCGGCGGATGGCACCAAAAATGGCGGCGACCTTTGCGCGATTCTCTTGACTGGCTGCGGGATCAACTGGTCAAAGTCTACGAAGAGACGGGCAAGAAACTCTTTAAAGATGTCTGGTTGACGAGGGATGAGTACATTCAGGTGGTGCGCGATCGCTCTCCTGCCAATGTCAATCGATTTCTTGCTCAACATCAGCGCCACAAGCTCAGCACGATCGAACGCATCGACGCTCTACGACTGTTAGAAATGCAGCGTCACGCCATGCTGATGTACACGAGTTGCGGCTGGTTTTTTGAGGAGCTTTCTCGCCCCGAAGGAACGCAAATTCTTCGTTACGCTTCCAGAGCGCTGGAGCTTGCCGGAGATGTGGCGGGCGTGCAGCTTGAAAAAGGCTTTGTAAAACGGCTGGCGCTGGCTCCCAGTAATGTAGATTGCTTCAAAAATGGAGCAGAAGTCTATCGGCAGTTGGTGATCTCGGCACAGATTAACTTTGAGCAAGTCGCTGCCCACTACGCGATCAGTTCTTTGTTCCAGACCTTTACGAGAGAACAGCGCGTCTACTGCTATGCCGCTCATCAGTTAGATTACCAGCTTCAGCGGATGGGATCGCTCACTCTCGCTGTCGGACAGCTTCAACTCACGTCTGAAATTACTCGCGAGACGGAGCATTTGGTTTTTGCGGTGCTGCATTTGGGCGGCTGGGATTTCCACTGTTGCATTCAGCCTTTTGCTGGCCGCAGGACTTACGCTCAACTTAAGGATTCTCTGTTTGGCTCTCTTAAGCAGGCGAGTGCAGCGCAGACCATTTTGGCGATGAATCAGATGTTTGGCAACCAGTCTCACAGTCTGCAAAATTTATTTGCCGAAGAACGTCATCGAATTATGCGCCTCTTGAGCCAAGAAACGTTGACCCGATTGGATCAGCTTTATACACAGGTCTATCGCGATAACTACGGCGTTTTGATGGCGTTTC
Source organism: Phormidesmis sp. 146-20 (assembly GCF_052939475.1). Lineage (NCBI taxonomy): Bacteria > Bacillati > Cyanobacteriota > Cyanophyceae > Leptolyngbyales > Leptolyngbyaceae > Phormidesmis > Phormidesmis sp. 146-20. The sequence goes on along the minus strand of NZ_JBJPHT010000023.1, from coordinate 67,171 downwards.
ATCGGGACGAATTGCCCGTTCCTCAAGAATTGCAGGTCGCGGCTGAGATTGCTTTGGGTCATCGCTTACTTGTCGCTCTACGATCGCTCGAACAAGACCACAGCGATCCCGATAACCTGGAACTTAGCGCCAGTCGAATTGCCGAATTGGATGCGATCGCCACCGAAGCCAACCATCTACACTGTCAGCTAAATCTTCCCGAAGTCAAACAAACCCTCGAAAGATTGGTGCGGCGATCGCTCTGGAATTTGTTGAATCCGATTGATCCCCAGACGGCTGAGATGGAGATTCATTGTATTGAGCAGTTGATTGAGTTTGGGCAAAAGCTCCACTTCAATTTGACAATGGCTCAAGCTCAAGAATTGTATTTTGTCTGGCTGCGATCGACTGAGGAAAGGGAACGATCGCCCCAACTTCTAGCGTTAGGCAAAAAATTAGCGGTAGACGTTGAGATCTAGCCGCTTTCAGAGTTCTGATTGAGATGATTTGTGTTTGTTTTGGGGTAGAGATTTAACCGTCTTCTATCCCTCTTTTGTGTAAATGTCTTAAAGTCTCCCATAAATGGGAGTTAGAAGGCAGAAACGGTTAGTGACGAGGCGAAGAAATCGAGTTTTTAATTTGAAGAAACCGCCTACAAATTGCGCTGAAACTCTTCTAGCAAATCCATCAAACTGACCTGACACTGCATCGGCACCAGATCGCTCAAGGGCACTTCTCGCTTGCCGCCCCCTAATTTAATGGGAATGCTTTGCAGAACTTTGAGAATCTGATCTTCCTGGATTGAGCCGCTGGAGAGCAGAGGATAGAGCTTTTCTGCCAAAACGGTGTGCAGATGAGCGTCTGACAGATAGAGATGCCATTTAGCAACATCGATGTAGACATTTTCACCAATTTCGGCGGCTAGATTCTCGATCGCTTCAGAGGTACTTAGGTTTGCCATAAAAAAAGTCAGTTTAGAGTTGTTTTGTATCCGATCTTTTTAGCGTCTGGCTAGTTGCAAAAACTCTACTTTTTGGCTGATTTCGTCACTTTTTCTTTCGGCTTAAAGCCTGTTGCGGGCGCGGGTGTAGCAGGAGACGTTTCAGAATAGTCGGCGATCGCAAACACATAGATGGCATGAGCCACCAGAATCGCCGCCCAACCGCCCGTTACTCCAATCGCCCAGGGCCAATCGTGATTTTGAATGATCTTAAAAAACCACAACCCCGAATTACAGGCAGTGAATAGCGGCACATGAGTTGCAAAGGTCATGCGATCGTCCAGGCGACGATAATCAGCGTCTTTGCGATCGGGAATACGAGACCAACGGGGAGGCATAGGACAAAACCTTGTAAATAGCTGACTACCTTTATGTTAGCGGTTTGCCGTTCTCTCTACTCAGGAACGATCGCGGAGAACAAAGCTGAATAGTCGGCATCGGATAACCCCAGGGCGATCGCTCGATCCAAAACTTTCTGAACGCCTTCGACATTGCTGACTTCGAGCTTTGCAGACTGGGCGGCTGTGAGAAATAGATTGATATCTTTTTGCAGATGTTTGGTCGGAAAGTTGGGATTGGAGTAGTCACGATCGCGCATTCGCTGTAATTTCTTATCAAACGTTGGGGCATACAGCGCACTCTGTCTAAGAATTTTCATAAAAGCTTCGACCTCCACGCCCTGAGCCGCTACTAATCCCAAACTGGCCGCAAACGCACTCGTCAGAGATCCAATAAGCTGGTTGAGCGACAATTTTACCGCCGCCGCCGATCCGACTGAACCTAAGAGAACGGGATCTGATCCCAAAACTTGCAGCACGGGTAGCCAGCGATCGAACTGTTGTGGCTCTGCGCCCACCATGATCATGAGTGAACCCGATCGCGCTTCGGGAATGCTGCCCAACACAGGGGCTTCTAAGTAGTCGCCGCCCGCAGCTACTACCTGATCTCGAATGGCTTGACTTTCTAAAGGCGCGATCGTCCCCATCTGAATCACCGTTTTTCTAGTCAGCTTTGCAGCATCAGAAAGCAGTGTGGTCTGAATCGCTGAAGCATCTGTGAGCATGAGAATCACACAGTCTGAGTTGGCGATCGCCTCTTGGGGAGAAGGAGCGATGGCTGCTCCCGTCAAAGATTCCAGTTTAGAAGCAGTGCGATTGTAGACCGTGAGCGAGTGCCCCGCATCGATCAAACGCTGTGCCATTGGTAGCCCCATCAGCCCGATTCCTAAAAAGCCAATCTTCACCATTTCACCTCTCAAATTTAGACGCTTGATCTTCGATAGTTTAGACCGATCAACAAACGCTCTAGTAATTTAGAAGCGATTCCTTCACGCCCGATCGTTTATTCTTCATTCCCGATCGTTTATTCTTCTCGCCCAACGGCTAATCCTTCATTCCCGATCGATTATTCTTCTCGCCCGATCGGTTATTCTTCTCGCCCGATCGGTTATTCTTCTCGCCCGATCGGTTATTCTTCTCGCCCGATCGTTTATCCTTCCTGACTGACTGCTTATCCTTCATCTCTCTTAGGATCGTGAATTAAATAAGATCGTTTATTGCCAAATTACTTCGCCCCCTAAATCCCCCATGCTGGGGGACTTTGAGATCAAAAAAATTCTGGAATTCAAAACGGGTTTGAGCTTTGAAGTCCCCCATTTTTGGGGGATTTAGGGGGCTGCAACCCATTGAAACGAAGCCAAAATCAACTGACCAAGCCTATTTAGAGAATCTCAGGTTAATAAACTCGCGTTCCTTGACGAAGTACCAACCCCCCAACTCCACCATTCTCCACCCCATCTCCCCACAGCGTTACAGTTTGCGCTATGACTAAGATCGTCCAGAAATTTCTGAGTATGTTACGGCTAACCGAAATCAAGCTTCCCCTTGATCACGCTGACGATGAGATCAAGACAGCCATTCTCAAAAAGCTACAAATCAGTCCCAAAGACCTGATCCGCTATTCGATCTTCAAACGCAGCTACGACGCTCGAAAGAAAGACGTGATCGCTCTGGTCTACATTTTGGATGTGGAAACGCCTCAAGAGCAGCGCCTGCTTCAACGCTTCAAAAAAGACCCTCATGTGATGGTCACTCCCGATATTAGCTATCGTTCTGTTGCTCAAGCACCCAGCGATTTGACGTTACGCCCGATCGTCATTGGCAGCGGCCCCTGTGGCATGTTTGCGGCTTTGATGCTGTCGAGAATGGGATTTCGCCCGATCGTGTTAGAACGCGGCAAATCGGTAAAAGAACGCACCGCCGACACCTTTGGCTTTTGGAAAAAGAGAGAAGACTTTAATCCAGAGTCCAACGCGCAGTTTGGAGAAGGCGGCGCGGGCACATTTTCAGACGGCAAACTCTACAGCCAGGTGCGAGACTCTCAACATTACGGGCGCAAGGTCTTAAATGAACTTGTGAATGCGGGCGCTTCTCCAGAAATTCTCTACATTAACAAACCGCACATTGGCACCTTCAAGCTGGTGGGCATTGTCGAAAGAATGCGGGCAACGATCGAGTCTCTCGGTGGCGAAATTCGCTTTCAAAGTCGGGTGGAGTCGATCGACATTCAAGCCGGACAGGTGAGAGGCGTGACGTTGGCGAATGGGGAATATCTCCGCAGCGATCATGTCGTTCTCGCAGTGGGACACAGTGCCAGAGATACCTTTCAGATGCTCTTCGATCGCGGCGTTTATATCGAATCCAAACCCTTCTCGATCGGCTTTCGAGTCGAGCATCCCCAAACGTTGATTGATCAGTGCCGCTTTGGCGAAAAAGCAGGTCACAAACTTCTGGGCGCGGCAGACTATAAACTGGTTCACCACTGTCAAAACGGGCGATCGGTCTATAGTTTTTGCATGTGTCCGGGTGGATTGGTTGTGGCTGCCACGTCCGAACCGGGGCGAGTCGTCACCAACGGCATGAGCCAATATTCTCGCAATGAGCGCAACGCCAACAGTGGGATCGTGGTCGGCATCACCCCCGACGATTATCCCGGTCATCCTCTCGCAGGGATTGACTTTCAGCGTCGCTTGGAATCACGAGCGTTTGAACTGGGTGGAGGCACCTACGAAGCGCCAGGGCAGTTGGTCGGAGACTTTATCGCCGATCGTCCCTCTCAGTCCTTGGGAAGCGTCAAGCCATCTTATGCGCCAGGGGTACATTTGGGCGATTTGAGTCAGAGTTTGCCAGAGTATGCGATCGCTGCCATCCGCGAAGCTCTCCCTGCTTTTGACAAACAGATCGCTGGATTTGCTATGCACGATGCCGTCTTGACTGGAGTCGAAACTCGCACCTCTTCGCCCATTCGCATCAAGCGCAAAGAAGACTATCAGAGCCTCAACACTCAAGGACTCTATCCCGCTGGAGAAGGAGCCGGATACGCAGGAGGCATTCTCTCGGCGGGCATCGACGGGATCAAAGTCGCGGAGGCCGTCGCCCTCAACATCGTGAATTCTAGAAACTAAAAAATCACAAGGTCTAAAATTCCCGATGATTTAGCAAGCTGGCATCTTCTCGTTGATTGATTGCCTCATTCACTCGCTGCCACAAGTCTTGATCTTGGCGATAGAGGCTCAGAGCGGCGATCGCGTCCTTAGCGTCCTGAATCCGTCTGCTCGTAACCAGCGACAGCAAAAAGTCTAGCGGCTCGTCTTGTCGAAGCATCGCGATCGCCAGCAGTCCGGTTTGTCTGAGTTCTGCATCTTTGACTTGGTGCCACCAGGTTTGAAGAATGGGAAAGGCTTCGGGTAGGCGACTCTCACCCAGAGCCATCGCGGCCACTTCTGCAATCTCGGTGTCTTCGCGCAGAGGAGCTGATTTGCGGGCGTAAAGTTGGCGAGTCACGAGAGAAAGCGATCGCCCCGGTGCCAACGTCAGCAGCCCCAACAGACACTCAGAAATCACGGGTGGCTGATCCCCAACCTGGACTCTCAATCGCAACAGCGGAACGCCTCGATCGTCTTCGGTGTAGGTGATGGCTCGTGCGGCGGCGACTCGTGCATCTGTTTCCGGATCGGCCAAGAGGTCAGCGAGTTCGCTCCAAACGTGGGGATAGTTCATTCTCACCAGTCCCAGCGCGCAGACTCCCCTCAAACTCGCTGCGGTATCTTGCTTGTCTTTCCAGACTGCCTCCATTTGGACGTGCCGAATGCCCCGCAAAAACAGGTCTTCATTGCTGTAGTTGAGTTGATAGAGCGCCTGAGCAATCCGAAATTTTGCCTGACAGCCTTGATCCGTTTCAGCAGGATTGACCATCAAGCGATCGAAGGCTTCGCCCAAAGCTGGCATCAGATCATACAGTTCAGCGTCACCAGTAATTTTGGCGGCTTGAGAAACGGCGATCGCAAATTTACTCTTGAGAACTTGATGCAGTGTAGCGATCGCTTCCTCCGAAGTGGGATCAGACCGCACAGCCGTCAAAAGCGCCAGAGTTTCTTCAAGCTTGCGTGACTTTGCCATTGGGAAGACCGAAGACCAGGGACATGAGACGCGAGATAGTGAACCAGGAATTCTTGATGCTGATTCTTCTCAAAAGTCTAACGTCTCCTGTCCAGCGTCTATCTCAAAACTCAACGCCCGACGCGCAGATCGTCAAAATTTCAGGTCTGCAAAGCTTGATGGTAACAGTGATCCCCTGTGCCCCTTCGCCTTCGAGATCTTCGACATAGCCGGGATACGCTTTTCGGGCTTCTAATGCGCTGTTAAACGGGCCAAAATAGTAAGTGCATTGGGGATCAGCCGTGGTAATCTCAACCCACCAGCGATTGAGCATCGCCCGAATAAATCCCGCCATCACCTGTTTGAAAATGTTGAACAGTTTCATGATTGATTTTTGGATTTTAGTGTTGTAAGAATTTTTTGATCGCGTTGCACCGCTCAGATCACTTTCGGCATTCTTCGTTCTCTGACGACTGCCCGACACCTTCGATCGCTGCGTGCTTAAAAGTGACCCTACTCTTTCATGTGTAGCGTTTCCGTTAGCGATGTCAAGTCAAATGTCAGAAATTTGTGACAATCTTTTTACAGCAAATCGCAGGTCGTCGCGTCGTGTTTATACCTTGAGGAGGAAGTGTCGCTACGTCCAGAGGTATAGGCTAGTCTAGCCCAGCCAGGAAAGGGGTAGAAAACCTGTGGTTGCGCCTTCGTGACTTGCTCACCTGGATCAGTCCACGATCGTTTCTCAAAACTGCCCTGTGCGTCAGACCCCCCTCTTTCACTCCCAATCATGAGCGACTAATGAGCGACGCTACAGAATCAAGACTCCAAACGGAAGCGTTTTTGCGTAATCAGGAACAACAGATCGCCGGGATTTTAGCCAAACTTCCGGATCTGATTTCTCGATACGATCGCGCCCTTCGCTATCTTTATGTGAGTCCCGCGATCGAACACATCACTGGGGTTGCGCCTCATCAATTTATCGGCAAGACACACCAGGAAATGGGAATGCCGCCAGAAGTGGTCACGGTGTGGAGAAAAAATTTACAAACGGTGTTTGCGACCGGACAGGAGCGATCGGCGCAGTTTAAGTATCCGGGGATCAATGGGGTGCGATATTTTGATGCGACCCTGATGCCCGAATTTGGGGCGGATGGTCTGGTCGAGACGGTCTTGGTGATTAGTCGCAACATGACCGATCGCCAGCGCGCCGAAGAAAAATTAGCCGTCAGTCAAGAATTTCTGTCACTCGCTCAAAAAGCCGGAAAGATTGGCAGCTTTGATTGGGATGTCAAAACGGGAATCAGCCGTTGGAATGAGCAGCTAGAAGAGATGTTTGGGTTTGCGGCGGGCAGCTACGACGGCAGATATGAAGGATGGCGCGATCGCGTTCATCCAGACGATATCTCTAGAGTCGAACAGAGCCTTCAAGCATCCATGCAGCAGCAGATTATGGATTGGCAAAGTGAGTACCGAGTATTTCGGGCTGATACAGATGAGTTGCGCTGGGTGAATGCGAGAGGACAAGTTTTTTATAATGAATTAGGAACGCCCGTGCGAATGATTGGGGTTGTGATCGATATCAGCGAACGCAAACAAGCAGAAGAAGCCCTACAACAAAGTGAACTGCTATTTCGCAATCTGGCGGATACGATGCCGCAAATGTTTTGGATCACGCGACCCGACGGCTATCACGAATACTACAACCAACGCTGGTATGAATACACCGGAGCCAGCCCCGAACAAACAGAAGGGGAAGGCTGGAGTACGATTTTGCACCCCGATGATGTCGAGAGAACGGTTCCCATTTGGCAAGAATCATTGAGGACGGGAGAATTCTACAATGTCGAATATCGATTTAGACGCGCTTCTGACGGTCAATATCGCTGGCACATCGGGCGCGCCTTTCCTCTGCGAGATGAAACCGGACAAATTATCAAATGGTTTGGATCTTGCACCGACATTCACGATCAAAAATGTGCCATCGAGGAGCGCGATCAAGCGTTAGAGCGAGAGCGATCGGCCCGCGCCCAGTCCGAAACCGCCAATCGCATCAAGGATGAATTTCTCGCCGTTTTGTCTCACGAATTGCGATCGCCCCTCAATCCCATTCTCGGTTGGACAAAGCTGCTCAAGGGCGGCAAATGTGACGAGGCAATGCGCGATCGAGCGTTGGATATTATCGAGCGCAACGCGAAACTTCAGTCCCAATTGATCGAAGATTTGCTCGATGTTTCCCGCATTCTCAGAGGCAAACTCAAGCTGGTTTTTGCGCCCGTGAATCTAGTCACGACGATCGAAGCGGCGTTAGAAACGGTGCGGTTGTCAGCGCAGGCAAAAAACGTCGCGGTGAGATTTTTGGTGGACTCCCCAGAAACCATGACATCAGGTGACTTTAATCGGTTGCAGCAGGTGATCTGGAATCTGCTTTCAAACGCGGTCAAATTTACGCCCGAAGCCGGACAGGTGACGATTCAACTCGCGGCTGTAGAGGCTTTGGCTCAAATCACGATTACCGACACCGGAAAAGGCATTTCTCCCGAATTTTTGCCCCACATCTTCGAGCAATTTCGGCAGGCAGACAGCAGCACCACGCGATCGTTTGGCGGATTGGGACTGGGACTGGCGATCGTCAAACAACTCGTCGAGCTTCACGATGGCACCATTCAAGCGGCGAGTCCGGGTGAGGGAATGGGGGCGACTTTCACAGTTAAGCTTCCTTTGCTAATTAAAGAATCTACGCCTGCGTTACCTGTGTCATCTTTGGTCTGTTCGTCTACTCAACCGCTCTGTGCCCTCAAAATTTTGGTTGTGGATGACGATGCAGACTCGCGAGAAATTCTCAATTTTGTGCTGCAAGAACAGGGGGCGATCGTCACTACGGTTTCTTCGGCAAGCGATGCGCTGACGGCTCTATCTCACAGTCTGCCGGATGTGATTCTCAGCGATTTGGGAATGCCGGAAATGGATGGATACAGTTTGATGCGACAGGTGCGGGCGCTGCCTCCAGAGCAGGGCGGTAACATTCCCTCTATTGCGGTGACGGCCTATGCGCGCGAAGAAGATCGAGACGAAGCGATCGCAGCAGGCTTTCACGACTATTTGACGAAGCCGACCGATTCGGTGGCGCTGGTAATGGCGATCGCAGCCCTAATCGGCGGAAACAGGTGAAGATTGCAACAACTCGGCAGTAGATTGATGTGAGGGCGATGAATTTGCTTTGTTCTCTAGCCATTTAGCATCCTCAATCCTCTACTCTGAAGACCTTCAAGATCAAAATCTTGATTCAAGATCTTCAAAGTTTAGAGACTTTCGGGGCATCCCAAATCAGCAACTCCTCACGGGTATCTCGAACGCACAGCAAAGAATTTTGTCGAATTCGTATCAAATTTGACAGATACAGACAAAAATCTGAATGTAGCAAAAAGATTGTGAGATTTTGCGGATTTGTGCATTGAGAAGCGCATCTTATGGGTGTGCGTTATTCTTGTTGAAAAACAAAAGTTCCTGAAAGGCTGGTTACGCTTGCTATTCCCCAATTCTTTCCTTAATCTTATTGACTCGATCGCCTTCAAAAACAGTGGGGCGATGGCGCTGATGATGGTCTGTTTTTTTGCTTCGGTGGCTCGATCGCAGGTCATTCCTGACAACACGCTGCCTAACTCGGCGATCGTCACCTTTGACGGGCAAGAATATCGCATTACCGGAGGCACGATCGCCGGAGAAAATCTCTACCAAAGCTTTGAAGAATTCTCGCTGCTGGGGGGGCGATCGGCCTACTTTGACACCGATGCGAGGACACAGACGATTATCAGTCGCGTGACCGAAAAGCCTTCTCTGATTGACGGACTGATTCGCACGAATGGATCGGTCAATCTGTTTTTGCTCAATCCCAACGGCATTACGTTTGGCGACAATGCGGCTTTAGAAGTGGGCGGATCGTTTTTTGCCAGTACTGCCCCGTTTCTCAAGTTTGAAGATAACAGTCTGTTTAGTGCTGCCAGAACTTCAGAAGCTCCCTTGTTGAGTGTGAGGCTGCCGATCGGGATTCAACGCGGTGTTAGCTTACCTGAACCTTTGATCAATCGAGGAAACTTAACCACGGGACAGAATTTAGATTTGATTGGAGGTACGATCGCCAATACAGGAAATTTATCGGCAGGTAATCAACTCACGATCACGGCTTTAGACAAAGCAACTTTTGATAACAGTACGGTGAGCGCTTTTTCGGATCTGGCGATCGTCGCTGATGCCATCTTGCTCAACGGTTCTACGCTGTCTACAACGGTTCTCGCCAATCAAGTTAGAAATGCTGGAAATATCTGGCTCAAAGCAGGAGAAATCATCATTTCTGATTCACAATTATTGACCACTGTGAACCAGAGCGCGATCGGAGCCGCAGGCAAAATTCAAATCGATGCCGATCGTCTACAAGTACGCCAGCAGTCTATTCTTCGTTCTGATAGCGCCAACGTGTTGACTAACTCCAATACTCCAACTTCAGGAATTACTATCAACGCCAAAACGGTCGAAATTTTAGAAAAAAGTGAACTGCAAACGACCACGATCGGAAATGGGATCAGCAGTCCACTCCCCAACCAAGGGGCTAATGCTGGAGCGATTGAAATTAACGCAACCGACGAAATCACGATCGCTAAAGGCAGTGTATTACTCACAGGCACAGATTTAACCGCTACAGGTAATAGTGGCGACATCACCCTCAGCGCTAACTCGATCACACTGCAAGACAACGTGATCCTATTTTCTGTAACCAGTGGGTCGGGGAATACAGGCACGGTCACTTTCAACGCGATCGATGCCCTGAGACTCGATAAATTTGCCGTCGTCGGAACGTCAACAGGACGCGGCTCAACGGGCATCGGAGGCGATTTGAATGTCCAGGCAGGATCGCTCTTGATCACTGAGCAGTCAGGGCTAACCGCCGGAACGTCAGGTGTTAGAAAATCTGGAAACGTCAATGTACAAGTTGCAGGCACGATTGCACTCGACAACAACAGTTTGATCACCAATTTTGTGACTTCAGCAGGGCAAGCAGATGGGGGAAATATCGATCTATCTGCTCGATCGCTCTCACTCAGCGATCGTTCTCTGATCTCGACCAGCGTTTTGGGACAGTTCTCGATTATCAACGATCAGGGAGTTCTGTTGCAGACGATTTCACCCGGACAGGGCAATGCGGGAGATATTAATCTTCGCCTGGGTGATCGACTCGCTTTATCAGGAGGCAGCACGATCGCGAGTCAAACCGGGCCGGGTGTGGTGGGGGCGGGGGGCGACATTAATATCAGCAGTGCGTTGCTCTCGGTCGCCGACAAAAGTTCGATTATTGCAGGCACGGCCGGATTGGGAGATGGCGGAAACATCACGATCGCCGCAGACCAAATCAAGTTGAGAGACCTGCCAACCCCAACAAATGGCATCATCGGAGGCACGATCGCCAGCGCAGCCGGCAGCCAAGCGATCGGCAACGGCGGCAATATTATGCTGACCACGGATGCCCTCTCAATGCACGATCAAGCGCTAGTCACCACCCAGAGCGACGGACAGGGCAACGCCGGAAATATTCGAGTTACAGCCAACACCTTTGAGGCAACCAATGGCGCACAATTTCGCACCAACACTTCCGGAAGCGGACAGGCCGGAGATATCTACATCGCAGCCCGCGATCGCATTCAACTTCAAGGCAATGGAGTCGTCGAACCGCTAGCCGGGGTCATTGCGTCAGCGATCGTGCGAGGCAGAAAAATTTCTTTCCAACCGCCCCTCACCCCTCAAGACGGAGAACGAATTACGATTCCCACTTCCAGCGGTCTGCTACAAACCACGGCCCAGCAGGTTTCGGAGATTGGCACGACTCAAACGGGACTGTTTGCCAGCACGTCAGCCAGTGCGACGGGAGCCGGGGGAAACGTCTTTATCGAAACCCCTCAACTCACCGTCAACAATCAGGCGATCGTCTCCATTAGTAATTGGGGCAGTGGACAAGGCGGAACGCTGGTGATCAATTCAGACAACATAGAATTGAATCGGGGCTTATTACTCGCCAGCACGCTACAAGGAAAAGGCGGAAGGCTCTCGGTCAACGCAAACAATCTCACCCTCGACAACAGCTTGATGATTGCGACAACCGATAGTTTCGACGGGGCAAACGTTACGCTTTCGATTCGCGATTGGCTGTTGATGCGGCGAGGCAGTCAGATTACAGCACGGGGCTACGACGCGGGCAACGGCGGCAATATCGACATTCGAGCAGGCTTTATTGTGGCAAAACCGTCCGAAAATAGCGACATCAGCGCCAACAGCTTTCAAGGACGCGGCGGCACGATTCGTCTGAACGCCCGATCGATTTTAGGGCTAACCTCTCGATCGCAATTAACGCCCTTCAGCGACATTACGGCCAGTTCAGATCTCGGAATCAATGGCGTTGTGACGATCGACACCTTTCCGCTTGATCCCAGTCAAGGGACTAATTCCCTGCCCAATGAGATTATTGATGTGACTCGTGACGTGATTCAAACTTGTGCACCGCGATCGCGACTCAATAGCTTTGTGACGGCCGGACGAGGCGGCTTGCCCCCGACACCGAGAGAAGGGATACAGGGAGCCGGATGGATCGATTGGAGGACTGAGCAAATGACGACCTCAACCCCTTCGACGATCGCGACTCCCGTTCCGACCCCTTTGATCGAGGCCACAGGCTGGAGGATCGCCCCCGATGGTTCAGTGAGTTTGATCGCCACCGAGACTTCTGTGAGTCAGTCCCCTATCAATTGTCAGTCTGCTCAGTCAGTAGGTCATTGAGAAGTATGTGGATGTGGATATGATCGAGGTGTCTTTTTTTCAAAAGGCTGCTTAGAAAGGTGCCTCTGGGACTAATTCTCTGTTTTTTGGTGGGCGGCACAATTCCAGGAACGGCGCACATGGCGATCGGCATTCCGGTCTCGGTGCCTGCGGTTTCAGTCCAGCCGCTCATTCAGATGGGGCAAACGCTCTATCAGACAGGTCGGTTTTTGGATGCGGCCAACGTCTGGGAAACTGAGGCAAATCGCCTGCAACGATCGGGAGACACCTCCAATCAAGCCCTGATTTTTAGCTATCTGGCGCTCACTTATCAGCAGCTTGGCCGCCAACTGCAAGCGACTCAGACGCTACAACAAGCGATCGCGTTGCCCGCTTCTCCACTCACTCGCGCCCAAATTCTCAACACTCAGGGCCAACTCTATCTGACGCAAGGCCAGCCCCAGGCGGCTCTCAAAACCTGGCAACAGGCAGAAAACCAGTATCGACGTGTGAAAGATTCGACGGGCACGATCGGCACCCAACTCAATCAAGCCAAAGCGCTGCAAGCACTGGGATTTTATCGTCGCGCCCGCACCCAACTAGAGCAGATCGAAGCGGCGTTGCAAAACGAGTCCGAGTCTTCGCTCAAGGCGGTGGCTTTGTTAAATTTGGGCAATGTGCTGCGGGTGTCGGGCGATTTGGCTGCGTCAGAAAGAGTCTTGCAGAAGAGTCTGGCGATCGCTCAACGCATTCGATCGCGCCCCGATATGCAAATTGCCTGGTTAAATTTGGGCAATACCGCAGAGGCAAAAAATCAGCAGACAGCGGCTCTGATGTTTTATGAACAGGCGGCCGCAGCAGACAGTCCCGTTCGACTTCAGGCCCAACTCAACCAGCTTGACCTGTTGATCGAGTCAAAAACCTTGTCAGAAACCTTGCAGGAAGATCGGACGACTCAAACCCAACGACTGTTGACGCAAATTCGATCGCAACTCGACCCCTTACCGCCCAGCCAAACCGCCATCTACGCCCAAATCAATCTGGCAGAAAGCTTGATCAAACGGATCAATCTCAACGAAACCTCCGCTGAAGTAGCCCGCGCCTCTGACCTCAAATCAGTCGCTCAACTGCTGGCAAAGGCCATTCAGCAAGCCAAAAGCCTGGGAAATCTCCGGGCGCAATCCTACGCAACAGGACGACTAGGACAGCTTTATGAGCAGATTCAACAATGGTCAGACGCAGAATCGCTCACACGAGAGGCACTACTGTTATCAGAAATTATTCACGCTTCAGATATCACCTATCAATGGCAATGGCAACTCGGAAGAATTCTCAAAGCAAAAGCCCGCTTAAGTCAGATTGGGAATGAAGACGACTACACTTTAGCGATCGCCTCTTACACTCAAGCAGTCAACACGCTGCAACTGTTGAGAAACGATCTGGTGACTGTCAGCGAAGATGCTCAGTTTTCATTTCGAGAAAAAGTCGAACCTGTGTATCGAGAGTTAGTCGATCTGCTGCTACAACAGTCCAATTCGGCTGGCGCTGAGATCGAGCAGGACAATTTAAAACAGGCCCGATCGCTGATCGAGTCGCTCCAATTGGCCGAGTTGGCCAACTTTTTTCGAGAAGCCTGCGTGGATAGCCAACCTCAGCAAGTCGATCAGATCGATCCCCAAGCGGCGGTGATTTATCCCATTGTTTTAGTCGATCGCTTGGAGGTGATTTTGGCAATTTCGGGTCAGCCGCTGCGCCACTATGCCACCCAATCTTCCCAGACCCAGGTAGAAGACACCGGGCGACGAATGCGGCAATCTCTACGATCGACCTCCTTTGCTCAAGAACGACTGCCGATCGCTCAAGACCTCTATTCCTGGCTGGTCAAACCTGCCCTGACACATCTGGCTCATTCTCAAATCAAAACCCTGGTGTTTGTGTTGGATGGGGTGCTGCGAGATTTGCCTATGGCCGCGCTCTACGACGGCAACCAGTATCTAATTGAGCAATATCAAGTTGTCGTGACACCCGGTTTGCGTCTATTTGGAAGACAGACAACTCATCCCCAGATTCGAGCGCTGATCGGCGGACTGAGCCAGGGAAACACCACCTTTGCGCCCCTGCCCGGAGTCAAACAAGAAGTCATAAGAATTGGTCGCCTGATCGCCTCAACCGTGCTGCTTGACCAAACCTTTACGACCCAAACTCTAAAGTCCAAGCTCAAAACACAGCCTGTTTCGGTCGTCCATTTAGCCACTCACGGCGAATTTAGCTCCAAAGCAGAAGACACCTACATCGCTACCTGGGACGGTCGGCTTAACGTCAACGCCCTCGATGCCCTGCTCACAAATCGGGAGTCTCTCAATCTGCCCTCGATCGACCTACTCGTCTTGAGTGCTTGTGAGACAGCTAAGGGCGACAGACGGGCCGCTTTGGGATTGGCAGGCGTGGCGGTGCGATCGGGAGCCAGCAGCACCCTGGCCACCCTCTGGCAGGTCAACGATCAATCCACGGCCGAATTTATGGTGCAGTTTTATCAAGTGTTTGCCAAGTCTAGAGTCAAGGGCGAAGCGGTGCGATCGGCGCAGCTACACCTCCTCAAACAGCCCGCCTTCAATCATCCGTATTATTGGGCACCGTTTGTTTTAATCGGCAACTGGTTATAAACACTGAGCGTAACAAAAGACTGCCGTAATCTTCAGGATAGCCTTGAGGCAGAGTTCACAGAACTAAAGAAAATTGCTCCGTAGGAATCTGAAGATTCTTCATCAAAGCTTTAGATAATTAATAGAATAATTGCCTAAAACCTCAGCAATTACACTGAGTAGACACTGATAAAGTACAGAGTAGCTTTGAGTCACACGCCCCTGAATCGACGGCAGTAAAATTATCCGCTTTCTCCCGCCAAGCGCCTCTCAAAAAATTGAGGGCTGGCAGGGTCTCAACGCTTCCCGCTCCGTCGCTCAAGTCGCCCAACGCTGCAAGCTCGTCTTTCTTTCCTCAAGCTCTGCTTCTCTGCTAAATGACGATAACCTTCTGTTTGCAAATCATGACTACACTTCGCCGTATTGCTACTTGCCTGTCGTTATCCGTCGCTCTAGGTTTCTACTCAGGGAGCCAACTTAAAGCTGTCGCGCAAATCGAACCCCCTCCTGGACAAGGCTCTCCCAACGGCACAGCAGGCGGTGGTTCACGCACCAGTTCGACCTTCTGTGTACGATCGCCCAATCCGACCATCCGGATGATGGCTCTCAGTCCCAAAGGGCAAATGGCACTCACGTCCAGCGATCGACCCGATTTTTGGATCTATCTTCCCAAGACGACGGCCCAAATGGTGGAATTGAGCGTTTTTGATGCGGAGATGAATGGCATTTATCAAACGCTGGTGCCGATTTCAACAAAAGCGGGGCTAGTGAGTCTACGGTTGCCTTCAGAAGCGCCCCAACTCAAGCCAGATCAGCCCTACTACTGGACGGCCGCCCTCGTGTGCAACCAGAACGATCGCACCTCAGATTGGGTCGTCGGTGGCTGGATCAAACGCATCCAACTCGATCCCTCAGCCCAAGAAAGGTTAGCGACTGCCAAAGCCAGCGATCGCGTGTCCCTTTATCTATCACAAGGTCTGTGGGTTCAAGCCTTCTCCCTATTGACTGAGCTTCGTCAAACCCAACCCAACAATGCTCACCTTGCGACCGTCTGGACAGAGCTATTGCGATCGGTCGGTCTAGAAGCGCTCACCGAAGTCATCGTGTCTCAAACTAAATAGTCTCAAAAAATAAAAAGCCACTCAAGGAATGGTAATAGGACGTGAATTCGATGAAATCTTTCGCTGCGGTTGTGAATCCAGGCAGCCCCCTAAATCCCCCACGAGTGAGGGACTTTGAACCCAAGATCTTGTCTGAAAGTCCCCCAATTTTGGGGGGTTGGGGGGCAGAAGCGCTGAAGAACGAAGCAAAAAAACCTCATCGAATTCACGTTAATAGGTAATAGGAACAGCCAATGAGGACGTGCTGAATGCACAATGGTGAAAGCAGGGGCTAAATATCCAAATTCACCGCTGAATGCTAGTAGATGCATCTTCCTCAATGAAGGCCCTGTTCTCTAGAGACTATTGACTGACCTATGTGGAAACCGCTCAAAGAGCGCATCGTCCAGGGACAGCGCATCGGACTGATTGTTTTTGGTGTGGCGGGTGCCGCGATCGCCTTGCAACTCACCGGAGGCTTGCAGCTACTGGAGTGGGCCATTCTCGATCAGTGGTTTCGGCTGCGCCCACCAGAAGCCGGAGCGTCTCGTGTAGTCGTGGTGACGATCGACGAAACGGATATTAGTAATCTCGGAGCCTGGCCCCTCTCTGATCTGACGCTGGCCACCCTGATCCAAAAACTTGATCATCAGCGGCCCAGAGCGATCGGACTGGATCTATACCGAGATCTGCCCGTCGAGCCGGGACGACAAGCGTTACTCAAAGCCTTTGTCTCAACGCCTAACTTATTTGTGATTGAGAAAGTGGTCAGTGGGGCAGACGGCCCGGCAATCAAAGCCCCCGTTGGACTAAAGAGCCGAGACCAGGTAGCAGCCAGCGATTTGGTACAGGACGGCGATGGCAAAGTGCGGCGGAATCTGCTCTCTGTGCGGGTCAATCGTAAATCTCCTGACAACCAGCCCAAACCCCGAACAACGCTGACTCTAGGCGCAAAGTTAGCCCTCGCCTACCTAAAGGCTGAAAACGTTTTGCCTCAGCAAAATCCCGATGGTCAACTCCGGTTAGGAAAAGCTAACTTAGTGCCGCTACAAGCTTCTGAGGGGGGCTACGTGCGAGCCGATGCGGGCGGCTTTCAGATCTTGTCTAACTTTTATCGCTATCAAGCCGGGACACCAACCGTTTCGCTGACTCAGGTCTTGAATGATCAGGTGCCAGCTAATCTGATGCGCGATCGTCTCATCGTCGTGGGGTCAATCGCCGAAAGTGTGAGCGATCGCTTCTATACCCCTTTTACAACAGATTCTCAGTCTGCCTGGTCTGGGGTCGAGATTCACGCGAATGTAGCCAACCAGCTTTTGAGTGCGGCGTTAGAGGGTCGGCCACTGCTGCGGGGCGTTCCTGAGTTACTAGAGTGGGGCTGGATTTTGGTTTGGTCGGGCGTGGGGGCGGCCTTGGGTTCACGGCTGTTTTCGCTGCGCTGGACGGTCTGCGCCATTGGCCTGATTGGCATCAGTTTGGGAGGCAGCGCTTATCTGTGCTTTTGGCTGGGGTGGTGGGTCGTGGTGGTGTCGCCGGGGCTGGCGCTGGTTGGGTCGGCGTTGCTCAGTCGCGGACTCTTGATGTGGACTGATTTGAAGGTTTCGCACCAATCTTTAGCAGAGTATTCTAGAACCCTGGAAATCAAAGTCCAAGAGCGGACTCAAGAACTGCGAGAGAAAAATCTGGCTCTAGAAAACGCCAAACAGCAGGCAGAAGCGGCTAATCGCGCCAAGAGTGCCTTTCTAGCCAACATGAACCATGAATTGCGAACGCCTTTAGCGATTATTCTCGGTTGTAGTGAGATTTTGGGCTACGACCAATCGCTCAATACTCGCCAAAAAGAACGACTGGTGACGATCGACCACAGCGTGCAGCATCTTCTCAAACTGATCAACGATGTCTTAGAAGTCTCCAAAATCGAGGCGGGAGTCGTCGCCCTAGAAGTGGAACAGGTTGACCTCTGGGAGTTGCTCAAAACGCTAGAAGAAATGTTTCGTCCGCAAGCCACACTCAAGGGGTTGACGCTGACCTTTGACCTCGCGCCCGATCTGCCCCACCGGATCGAAACCGATGCCAATAAGTTGTCTCAGGTGTTGATCAATCTGCTGAGTAATGCGTTTAAATTTACCGATCGCGGCAGTGTCAGTTTGCGAGTAAAGGTAGGGTGCTGGTCTCGACCTATGGAGAGCGAGCCGGAAAGCGTCGGATCAGACGACTCAATTGACTCCAAGTTTCCCACGCCTTACACGCTTCAGTTTGAGGTAGAAGACACTGGATATGGAATTTCTCCAGCAGAAATGGACAAACTGTTTGAGGCGTTTGTGCAGACTGAGGCAGGACGAAAATCTAAGCGGGGCACGGGGCTAGGATTGGCCATCAGCCAGCAGTTTGTCAAATTACTGGGCGGTGAGATTTGTGTAGAAAGTACGCGCGATCGCGGGTCATGTTTCTCCTTTGGCATCAAAATTCCTGGCTAGAGGGCCAGTTCGGCAATTTTTTCGCTTCGTTGCCTGGCACGTCTGCCTCCCAAGCTGCCAATTCTGAGAGACTTTAAGGGATTTGCGGTGAAAGGCTCCGCACTGGTAGGGAATTTGGGAACGGACTGAACTGACCGCAGCGAGCGGTTTCATGGAATTTACCTTAAGGCACGGTTCTCCGAACTTCTTCGATCGAAAGGTTATTTCAGAGAGTTTGCTAGAATTGAGGAGCGATTCACTACGGGCACAAAGTTTGATCGGGTAGGGGTGTAGAAGAGCCGTTGAGCGCACCGTTGAGCGCAGTCGGGCGGCAGAAAACACAGTCTGTCAGGCAGCCCTTAGATAGGGAACTCGATTCACGACCCTCTTCACGACTAGAGAAAACGGATCGAAGCATTTAGCCTTCTCCTGCGGACTGTTGACGTTAGGCGGTCTTTCTCTGTGTCAACGGGGTTCAATTTTTGAGACCTCTCCAACCTTTGCCCCCGACACTTTACAATCAGTAATACTGCCAGAGCCAGGGAACAGGATTTCTTGATATTCCGAGTGATTGAAATCCACCTGTACTGACTACACAAGAGGCACCTGTCTCTGAGTAGCGCTTGCAGGAAGTCGCCCACGGTTTGTCGCATTCAATCTACAGAGCAACTATGAAAGACCTCACTCGTTATCGAAACATCGGCATCTTCGCCCACGTCGATGCTGGCAAAACCACCACAACCGAAAGAATCCTGAAGCTGACTGGCAAAATCCATAAAATTGGTGAGGTTCACGAAGGCGCAGCGACAACCGATTTTATGGCCCAGGAGCAAGAGCGCGGGATCACGATTCAATCCGCTGCGACGACTTGTTTTTGGAATGACCACCAACTCAACATTATCGATACTCCCGGACACGTCGATTTTACGATCGAAGTCTATCGATCGCTCAAAGTGCTGGATGGTGGCATTGGGGTGTTTTGTGGATCAGGTGGGGTCGAACCGCAATCTGAAACCAACTGGCGCTATGCCAACGACTCTAAAGTCGCTCGGATTGTCTATATCAACAAGCTCGATCGTACGGGTGCCGATTTCTATCGCGTCGTCAAACAAGTCGATAAAGTGTTGGCGGCCAAGCCGATGGTGATGGTGCTGCCGATCGGGGTCGAAGAAAAGTTTTCTGGCGTGGTCGATCTGCTAACTCGCAAAGCCTGGACTTGGGACGATTCTGGCGATCCGATGAGCTACCAGATTAACGAAGTGCCTGCGGATATGACCGAAATCGTCGAGTCTTACCGCGAACAATTGATTGAATTAGCGGTCGAGCAAGACGACAACCTGATGGAGCAATACCTGGAAGGCGAAGAGCCAAGCATCGAAGACCTGAAGCGCTGCATTCGGAAGGGCACTCGCGACATGGCGTTTTTCCCGACCTACTGCGGTTCGTCCTTCAAGAATAAGGGCGTTCAGTTGGTGCTGGATGCGGTCGTGGACTATTTGCCCAACCCGATGGAAGTCAATCCGCAGCCCGAAGTCGATCTGGACGGGGAAGAAACGGGCAATTTTGCCATCGTCGATCCGGCTAAACCGCTACGGGCGTTGGCCTTTAAGATCATGGACGATCGCTTTGGTGCCCTGACTTTCACGCGCCTCTACTCTGGTACTTTGTCTAAGGGTGACACCGTTCTCAATACAGCGACGGGCAAAACTGAGCGGGTCAGCCGTCTAGTTGAGATGCACGCTAACTCTCGCGAAGAAATCGAATCGGCTCAAGCGGGCGATATCATTGCGATCGTCGGCATGAAAAACGTGCGGACGGGTCACACCATCTGCGATCCCAAGAATCCGGCGACGTTGGAACCGATGGTTTTCCCGGAGCCTGTGATTTCGATCTCGGTCAAACCCAAGCTCAAAGGTGGGGAAGAAAAGATGGGAGCCGCTCTCACCAAAATGGTGCAGGAAGATCCCTCGTTCCACATGATGACCGATGAGGAAAGTGGCGAAACGATTCTCAAAGGTATGGGTGAACTTCACCTTGACATTAAGGTAGACATTCTCAAGCGCACTCACGGCGTTGAAGTCGAAGTGGGCGAACCTCAAGTCGCTTACCGCGAGTCGATCACCAAGCGTGTCGAAGATGGCTACATTCACAAGAAACAGTCGGGTGGATCGGGTCAATATGCCAAGATCAACTACATTGTTGAACCCGGTGAGCCAGGAAGCGGCTTCCAGTTTGAGTCCACGGTGACAGGCGGGACGGTGCCGAGAGAGTATTGGCCAGCCGTACAAAAAGGCTTTGAAAGCTGTATTGATAAAGGTGTGCTGGCGGGTTTCCCCTGCATGGACTTGAAGTTCACGCTGACAGAAGGCGGTTTCCACCCGGTTGACTCGTCAGCGATCGCCTTTGAAATCGCAGCTAAATCTGCTTATCGGCAAACCATTCCCCAAGCCGGCCCTCAGTTGCTTGAGCCGATTATGAATGTCGATGTGTTCACACCTGATGACTACATGGGCGACGTGATCGGGGATCTCAACCGTCGGCGCGGCATGATGAAGTCTCAGGAAACCGGACAAACCGGGGCCCGCATCAAGGCTGATGTGCCGTTGAGCGAGATGTTTGGCTACATTGGCGACCTGCGAACCATGACTTCTGGACGCGGACAGTTCTCAATGTCGTTTTCTCACTATTCGCCTTGCCCCAGCAACATTGCCGAAGAAGTGATCAAGGAAGCCAAAGAGCGTCAAGCTGCTAAGTAGCGTTGTTGAGTGTGGAGTGATGGCGCTGTAGCGATCAGTTAGTTCTGGTTGCACTTCATCACTCTACACTGCCAAGATTTAAAGTAAGAATTAAGGGGTGAGAGCGTTCAGTCGAACACTTTTTCACCTCTTTTTTATTTGGACAATCACTGCACAATCAACTCATCCAGATTGAGCCAATTGCGGCTGCCTTTGGAGCGATCGAAGATCAAAGAAACTGTATTTTCTCCAGCATTGAGCAAGACTGGGGGAACTGTGACCTGACTCCAACGGCTCCAGTTGCCTGTTCCAGGAAAGATGAGATTGGCGACAATGCCCTTGCCGTTGACAAACAGATAGCGACTCGACTCTCCCCCTGCCGCCGCATACCGAAAGGTCAGCGCGTATCGACCGGACGATCGCACCGTCACCTTAAAATCAATCCACTGTCCGTCGCGATTCCAGCCTGCTACGTAGCCGCCGCCGTGATAGCCCGGATAGATCGCCTCCGTCAACAACTGATGGAGAATGCCCCTTTCAGCCTGGTAGGTGTCTGGCGTACTGCTTTCAAAATTGAGGGCGAGCGCCGCATTCAGGGCATCCATTGCCGCACTGTGTCGGGCTGCATCCGATCGGTCAAATTGCCCCGCCCACGACAGCCCAAACTGATTGGCATCATTGCGACACTGCGCCCAAATCGAGTCAGCATTGCGAGTGATAAACGTTTTGTAGGCGGGCTTGTTGGTCACCTGATAGAGCGCCAGCAAATTTCGCACAAAGATGCCTTTGAACTGGGGCCCGTCTGCTCCACAATCTGGTTCACAAGGCTCTCGCAAGATTCCGTTAGGAGCCAGTGCGCGAATGGCAGCATCGGCGATCGCTCCCGCCTGGGTCAACAGTGCCCGATCGTTCGTGATTCGATACAGATCTACCAGTCCGCCTAGAATTACGCCCTGATTGTAAGTCCAGGTGGTCTGTCTGTTGTTTTGACAATTGCTGGTCAGTCCATCGTTGATGAGATTGTCGCGATTGATCATGCCTGAGTTTTTGAACCAGTTCCATTCGCGAACCGCCCAATCGAGATAGCTACCCGCTCCCTTGTCGCCTGGTGTTCTCAAGTGCAGCCGAGCCGCGATCGCAAGAAACAACTCATTAGCGATCGCATTTTTATATTTGCGCTGTTTGCTCCACCAGATTCCGCCGCCACAGATCGCATCCCAGCCGCCTTTCATATCATTAAAGATCGTCTTTGCCATGTTGAGGTAGCGCGGTTCTCCAGTCAGATCAAAGGCTTTGATCCAGGTGAGCGCCCACCAGCCCTCGTCGTCATAAAACTCATTTAAGAAATTTTTGCTGCGATTTTTCTCAAAGGTGTTTGCTAGATTGGTGCGATAAGTTTGGCTCTGCGTCAGGGTGCAGTAGTCAATCGTCGTCTCCAAAGCGTTGGCCGCATTCCACCAGCCCGTTGTGTTCCAGAGTCCAGTCGTGCCGTTATAAAACCCTTGTAGCGCGACCATGCCTGCATCAGTGCGCTGGCGGCAAATCTCAGTTACATTCATCGCTGTCTCCTTGTGGCTGGTCAGATCAAGAGCCAAGTCTTTTTTAACGTGAATTCGATGGAGTTTTTTCGCTTCGTGATTCAGCACTTTGCCCCCCACCCCCCAATTCTGGAGAACTTTCGGATAGGATTTTTTGTTCAAAGTCCCCCAAACTTGGGAGATTTAGGGGGCTGCCCGGCGTAATAACCGCAGCCAAGGATTTCATCGAATTCACGTTTTTTTAGTTTGATCAAAATACCCCGATCGCGCCTCTTCCTTTCCCCATGTTTTATCGCGTTGCTCTGTTGATCAGTACCGTTTTGCTCGTGCCGATCGGCTATCTGATCCGATTTTCTCAGAGTGGTTTTCCGTGGCTAGATGATGCTTTGGGCAGTGTCGCTTATGAGATGTTTTGGATTACGCTGGTGCTGACCGGATTTCCCAAATTTTCGCCGAAAAAGGTAGCGATCGCGGTTTGTCTGGTGACCTGTGCGATCGAGTTTCTGCAACTGTGGCAACCGCCGTTTTTGCAAGCGATTCGCGCCACGCTCCCTGGCAGACTGGTCTTGGGCAACACGTTTGGTTGGTCAGACTTTCCGCCTTACTTTGTCGGCAGCTTTTTGGGCTGGGTCTGGGTGATGTGGCTGCGGCGAGTTAGAAAGAGGGATGAGGGATGAGGGATGAGGGATGAGGGATGAGGGATGAGGGATGAAAGCAACTGTTCGCGTTTCGGGAGAGCTTGACGCGGGACTAATTGAATCATCCTCGATCGTCACTTTCGACTATTGACCTCCTCACCTCTTTTCATCCCTCACCTCTTCTCATCCCTCATCCCTCCTTCCGATGCGTCACCTCAACAACGGTATGCACATTTCCTCGTGGCGTGTAGTCGGCTTTTACCGTGATTTCTAGCGGGTCGCAGGCGGCTACTAGGTCATCCAAAATTTGGTTTGCGGACTCCTCGTGAGAAATGTAGCGATCACGGTAGCTATTGATATACAGCTTGATCGCTTTTAGCTCGACCACGCGCTGATTGGGCACATAGGTTACGTAGATGGTGCCAAAGTCTGGATAGCCCGAAAACGGACACTTGCAGGTAAACTCCGGTAACGTAATATAAATGTGGTAGCGGCGACCAGGACGCGGATTAGGGAACGTGATTAGATTGCCTTCCTCTATCAGCCGTTCACCATACTTCACCGATTCGGAGGGAGTTTCTTGCGTTTGAGAAGAATTCATAGTAGGCGGGTCGTGTGAGTAGTAAATTGAAATTCTAAAACCTGTTGATTTTAACAAGTCTCCAGGTGATCGCTTTGACAGAAACAGCGCTATCATTCTTGAGCAATTACCTAGATAGAAAATTAGCGATCGCTCCAGGTCAACTATTGACGATTTTTGCTCAAATTTTTGACGATTTTTGCGTCCGTTGGTCTAATTGCAGCTATTCTGGGGCATACGTTTTTAACCAACCGCCTGCTATTTGTTTGATACCAAAGAGATGACATCCAAAAACCCCTCGCCGTCCATGCGAAATATTCCTCCTTCTGGGCAGATTCCACCGTCTGCAAGTGCTTATTCGCCCTCTGTTCCGATCTCGCTCTACCGAGAAGTCACCGCAGAGCTTCAGGCGGCCAGGACGACAATGGAGGCTCTCACCCAGCAAAATCAGCAGTTAGCCAAGCAAAATCAGCAGCTTCGCCAAGAGATCGAACGGGCTGCTCAGTCTGCGATTCACCTCCGGCAGATTGTGACTAATTTGCCCCCCGTTTCGTCTGCCGAGATTCCCACTCCTCGGATAGAGATGCCGATCGAGTCACCCAGTGTTCCGACAATGCCGAGCCGTCCGCCTGTGGCTCCCAAGCCTGCTCGCACCGAATCTGTGTTTGCCCCTGAGACGATCGTCTATGAGCAAGAAAGCCAGCCCCGTCGCAAAATTCAGTCTGAGAAAAAGCCAGGCGAGTTGGGCGGTTGGTGGTTGGGTCTAGTGATTGTTCTCATTGTGGTCTCCGCTTTTGGAACGGGATTTTTGATCGTGCGTCCGTTGTTGCCGTCTTCTAATAAGTGAGGCGCGATTGAATGCAGCGCGATCGAAAAATTTGCTTGATTTTCTCAAACAGCAACAAATCTTGATAAAGGTCAGAGCCGATAGCGTAGGAACGCAACAGTTCGTCAAAAAAATTGGGATGCGATCGTGAGAGACTTTAGAAATAACGGTGACTTAGGAAAGATGACCTGGGGAAATGTACGATTCGTTACAATTACTTCCCTCGTAACGGTGATACATAGTGTCATGCTGATAGATATCGATATGTGACAAGGAGTGTAGGAGCTTGAAAAAGGTTGAGGCAATCATTCGCCCCTTCAAACTTGATGAAGTCAAGATCGCGCTAGTGAATGCGGGGATTGTGGGCATGACAGTTTCTGAAGTCCGAGGCTTTGGGCGGCAGAAGGGTCAAACTGAGCGGTATCGTGGCTCAGAATACACGGTCGAGTTTTTGCAAAAGCTCAAGGTTGAAATTGTGATCGAAGATGATCAGGTGGACATGGTGGTTGACAAGATCATTGTGGCTGCTAGAACGGGCGAAATCGGTGATGGCAAAATTTTCATCACGCCTGTTGACCAGGTGGTTCGGATTCGCACTGGAGAAAAGAATCTAGAAGCGGTTTGATTTCTTCTCTAAATCTGGTTTGAAACCAAGTTTTATCTATTCACCTTTCCAGACTTGATCAGGCGATCCCGCAGATGGGGTTGCCTTTTTTGTCCAGGTGAAGCGATCGGGCTATTTCGACAAAAGAGATTACCAAACTTAGAGCAAACAATGGTCACGTCACGATCGATCTGCTACGAAGTGGAATTTGGGGTGAAGTTCTTTCGCTATGATCTTCAATTGAGTAAATGGCTAATTTTTGCGATCGCCCTCCTTCACAGGCGCAGGAACTTGAGGAAACGCGGGAATGACGCGATCTGCTTCAGCAGATATCTCTTTGAGATCTGTTTCAGCAGACATCTCTTTGAGACCACTTGATGAACTCGTCTCCTCGACCAAATGCTTCATCATAGCTTCGTTTTGGCTGACGACGGGAGTCAGCAACGCTTTGGGTGGAGTGGCTTCTACTAAGGAAACTGGCTCAACGGGTAACACAGGCGCTTTTACAGTTGGCTTTGCAGTGGGTTTCTGAGCTACAGCCTTGGCGATATCGGACTTAAAGTTCAGTGGGGCACTTTTGCGAGGTGGCTCGATCGCCCGATTGGGATCTCGAAATTCACGATCGGCTTTGATTTGCTGCACCAATGCAATATGGCGATCGGTTACCCAGGCAGCCCGAACGATCAACTTTAGCCGACCAGCCGTTTTGAGTGCTTGACTCCACTCTCTTTGCGCCATCTGATCGATCGCCGCTTCCACAATCTCGTCCGCCTTTTCTGAGGACTGCTTCCAATCAGAAATGCGGCGCTGGGCTGCGTCATAGGTTGGAGAAGTTCGGGAAATTGAGTTAGCCAGGTCGATCGCGTTCTCAAACTCCCCGGCTTGAAAGGCAATTTCTGCCTGCCCCATCAACTCATTTGACCATTGCAGAACCAGTTGTTTTCCTTCTGGTTGAAGGTCCGAAGGCAGATTGCCCAACAAACGAATCGCGGCCGCCAGATTACCAGGCGTTTTTTGCTGCACGCTTGCTTTGGCACAATACAATCGCTGAGACGCATTGGCTTGATCGTTGATCGTTTCACAGCTAGAAGAATCGGGCGTTTTGAGCACTTGAAAGGCGATCGCGCTGATGCCCAGAGGCAAAACGATTAGGCTGATCAGACAGAATTTCCAGGCTAATCGTTTCATGTGCAGCGCTCCTCGGTTTGGGTAATCCGGCGTGTTCCATAACACACTTCATTACTCAAAAGATTTCACTGCGATCGCGGAGAATTGTTCAGCAAAAATCAGGAATTTACACAGGCTTTAAGAATTAGGAAGGAGAAAGGAGGAGGGAGGAAGGAGGAGGGAGGAGGGAGGAAATATTGTTTGCACTGTAATTTCAACCCTCGATCCGGTTGGGTTGTCCTACTTTTGTTTGCGGCTAAAGTACCAGCGCACAAATAGTTTTTCTAGCTCGATCCAGACAAACATGATGGCGCTGAAGCCAAAGCAGACGGCTAGTTCATTGAAGGTGAGATAGTGGGTGCCAAAGAAGGCTCTCAACGGTGGAACGTAGACCAAAGCGAGTTGTAGCAGCGTCGTCACAACCACCGCAGCCCAGATGTAAGGGTTGGTTCTGGGGTCTAGCTCGATCGTCAATTTGGTATTCGATCGAATGGCGATCGCGTGTCCCATTTGGGCAATACACAGCGTTGTAAAAACCATTGTTTTCCAGCGATCGGCATCGAGTCCGTTCCCATTCACTTGTTGGGTGTATTGGTACGATCCGACCATGAGAATAATTGTGATGATTGCCAACACAATTCCCACCCGCAGCATGTAAGCACCCAAGCCTCTGGCAAAGATGCTCTCACTTGGATTGTTGGGCGGACGGTTCATGACATTGGGTTCCGCAGGTTCAACAGCCAGCGCTAGAGCGGGTAATCCGTCGGTGACGAGGTTCATCCAGAGAATCTGCAAGGGTGAAAGGGGAACGCCTCCCGTGGTCAGTAGGGGTGAAACGGCGATCGTAATCACTTCCCCAATGTTGGAGCCGAGAATGTATTTGATAAAGCGACGAATGTTGGTGTAGACGGTGCGGCCTTCTTCGGTGGCGGCGACGATCGTAGCAAAGTTATCGTCCAACAACACCATATCGCTGGCTTCTTTGCTCACGTCCGTTCCGGTGATGCCCATTGCGATCCCGATATCGGCTTGTTTGAGGGCAGGCGCATCGTTTACGCCGTCTCCGGTCATGGCTACGATTTTGCCGTTTTTTTGCAGCGCCTGGACAATTCTCAGCTTGTGTTCGGGAGCCACTCGCGCATAGACACTGACCCGATCGACCTGCCGTTCTAACTCGCGCGCATCCATTTTTTCGAGGTCACGACCCACAAGAACTTCGTCACTGGGTTTGGCAATACCGAGGTTTTCAGCGATCGCTTTGGCGGTGAGTTGGTGATCTCCGGTGATCATGATGGGGCGAATGCCAGCCGATCGACAGCGAGCGACGGCATCTCTGACTTCAGGGCGCGGCGCATCCAACATATCCACTAGTCCCAACCAGACCAAAGCTTTTTCACTCACCTCATCTGAACCTTCGGGGGGCAATTCGGTTAGTGGTTTGTAAGAGAAGCCTAGGACGCGCAGGCCTTTTCCGGCGAGTTCGTTATTTTTGGCGAGAATCTGCCGACGCTGTTCTGGTGTGATCGACTGTACCGAATCGCCAATCTGAATCTGTTGGCAACGCTCCAAAATCAATTCGGGAGAGCCTTTGGTAAACATGAGAAACGGAGTCGCCAAAAAGCCTGTTTCTGATTTGAGCAAGTCTGCCGTATCTTTGACAATCACACTCATCCGCTTGCGCTCAGACGAAAAGGGAAACTCTTGGACTCGCGGTAGCTTGCTGTTCCATTGATCGGCTTCTAACCCAGCTTTGGCCGCCACGGTTAGCAGCGCCCCTTCGGTTGGATCGCCCAAAATCGTCCACTGACCCTTGTCTTCTTGCAAAATTGAGTCGTTACACAGTGTACAGGCCAGCATCAGAGCGCGGACTTCAGGACTATCTGACGGATTAATTTTGCGCTTCTGTAGCGTGAATTCTCCTTTGGGGTTGTATCCTTCTCCGGTGACGGCCAGCGATGCACTTGCGGTATGCAGAGATTGCACCACCATTTTGTTTTGCGTTAGCGTTCCCGTTTTATCAGAGCAAATATTCGTGACAGAGCCGAGTGTTTCAACCGCCGGAAGCTTACGAATCAGGGCATTCCGCCGCACCATGCGCTGAGTCCCGATCGCCAGTGTCACCGTAATCACCGCAGGCAAACCTTCTGGCACCACCGCCACCGCCATACTCAATGACACTTGCAGTAGCTCTCTCAACGGCGCAAAGCTGCGAGCCGAAACAATGCCCACGACGACGACGATCGCCACCAGCGCCAGCGCCCCCGTCACCAAAACTTGACTGAGTTGATCCATTCTCTGTTGTAATGGGGTCGGCTCAGACTCAACGGCTTGCAGCATGGTGGCGATTTTGCCCAGTTCCGTCCGCATTCCCGTTCCGGTCACCATCACCGTCCCGCGACCCTGCACGACTTCAGTGCCCTGATAGACAATGTTGAGGCGATCGCCCAGGGAGGTTTCTTCGGGTAGCTGTAGGGTAGCCTGTTTGCTGACCGCGTGTGCTTCCCCGGTGAGGGCCGATTCGCGGATCTGTAAATTGGCAGCTTCGAGCAAACGCCCATCGGCGGCAATTTGTACGCCCGCTTCGACTTGCATTAAATCTCCGGGCACCAGATCGGGCGAATCGATTTCACTAACTTTGCCATCTCGGATGACTCTGACGCGCGGAGAGGCCAACTGTTTGAGCGCCGCCAATGCCTTCTCAGCCCGACTTTCTTGAACGTAGCCCAGTGCCCCATTGAGAACCACGATCGCCAAAATTGCGATGGTATCCTTAAAGGGAATGTCTCCTGGCTTGCCCGTCCCCTGCAACAGATCTAGCAAATCCAAAATGCCCGAAACCAGCGCTACCCCAATCAGCATCAGCAGCATGATGTTTTTGAACTGATCGAGCAAAATCGTCAGCGTACTGCGCCCTCCTGCTTCTTCCAATTCATTTGGGCCAAACTTGACCCGGCGATCGGAAACCTGTTGAGAGTCGAGTCCGGTTTTGCTGTCAGTTTGCAGTGAGTCGATCGTTTGCTGAACATCTAGCGTGTGCCAAGCTGCGTCGATCGTGGGCAATGAGTTAGAAGCCATAGAATTTAATTGAAACGAACAAAAAATGGATGCCTACAGCACTCAATGATAGTGCTTAAATAAGAGAGATAGCACTATTAAATAGTGTGAAACCTCTGATTTGCAGGATAGACTGTAGAGTCCAGACCGTTGGTGATCAAGCCAAAGGCCAAAAGCCATTTGCAGATAGACTCTGACGTTTAACTCTTCATAGTCTAGAGTCCAAAGTCTGAGATCGTCACAAATTTTTTCTGACTCGCGATGGTTGGCAATCCCTTTGTTCCGCAAAATTTGGTAGGTCGGCAAACTGAACTGCGACAGGTCAGCAAGATTTTGGCAGCCGACGGGGATCTGGTGCTGGCGGGCGTTCCGGGCATTGGGCGACGAACGCTGGTGCGCTGGGCCGCGAGAAACTGTGGAGCCAGAGTGATCGAAATTGACTGCCTGAGAGCCACAGACTACCGCCGCTTTCTCGAACTGTTGGCTGAGGGCTTGATTGCCGCCTTTGAGTCTTCTAAAGAGCTTGCGCTAATTCAACGCTGGAGCCAGACTCAACCGCTGATTTTGCAAAAGTTGCCCAACGGCAGAACTTGTCTAGTCTGGCAGTTTTCGTCTGGCAAAGAATGGGCGTTGTTTCAAGCTTTACTGACATTGCCGCAGGTGTTGGCCGAGTGGCTCGACTGTCGGGTGGTGCTGGTGTTTCAGAATTTTCCTCATATGCGATCGTGGGATCGTCACAGCAAATGGGAGCATTATCTTCGCCAAGAAATTCAGCAGCAGAGTCGTGTCAGCTATGCGCTAATTGCAACGGTTGCCGAGCGCTGGGTTGAGCAGAGCGATCTGCAAGTCGTTTCGCTCGGCCCGCTGTCTGATGAAGATCTGGCACCCTGGTTAGAAACGGCGATCGCTCCCGAAGATCTGAAGTTTGAGCCAGAGGCTTTGGCGCTTTTTCTCAGCCATGTGCAGGGGCATTTTAGAGATACGATCGCGCTTCTCCAGCGAGTCTGGCTAGACATCAAAACCGGAAGTCACGAATGGCACACCCCACACCCCACACCCCTCCTCATCCAATCCCACCATATTCATCGCAGTACTTTAGCGCTGGTTGAAGATCTGTCTGTCACGTTTGAGTCGTTAATTTTGTTGTTGCCGCCCAGTCAGGTCAGGGTGTTAGAAAGTTTGGCGCTCGATCCGACGGATAGCCCTCATGCGAGAGAATACATTCAAAAGCATCATCTTTCGAGGGGGGGCGGGCTGCAAGGAGCGTTGGCCAGTCTAGAACAAAAAGGTCTGGTCTACGGCCCAGAATATCGTTATCGAATTGCATTACCGCTGCTGGCATTTTGGTTAAAGTATCGGCTGAGTTGATATGAATTCGACATGTTGTTTTACTCCAGTTTGTCTTTTTTATATTCCAATAACATTTTATATTCCAAGAACATTGGGGTTCCCTCCGCTTTGGGGCAATTCATCCTCTGATTTAATACCAAATCAACCAACAAATGATACTCACAAAAAATCAGTTAATTAACCGATTTCCATCTCTTAGATTTGAAAAGAACCTATCAGGGAAGCCGTTTCAAAGTCCCCCAAAATGGGGGATTTAGGGGGCGAGGATCTGTATCAGTAACTAGTGGATTTGGTATAACGTCAGTTCGATGAACGCTTCGCTTCGCTTTTAGATTCAGAAACGCCCCCTAAATCCCCCACGAGTGAGGGACTTTGAACCAGAATTCCTCTCTGAAAGTCCTCCAAAATTGGGGATTGGGGGGCAGGAGCCGTGAACAACGAAGCGGAAAAACTCTCATCGAATCCACGTTGATTTAGCAACGCCCCTTCCACAGCGTTTTGATGCATCAGGATATTTGAGTCTCGATCGCTCCCTCTGCTTCTAGGGCTAAGGCGCGTAGTTGGTCGATCGTCGCGTCGGGGACGTTTTCCCATAATCCTCGCTGGTGCGCTTCGAGTAGTCGTTCTGCAATGTCTCGCAATGCCCAGGGATTGTTTTGTTGAATGAACTCTTGAACGGGACGATCAAATAAGTAAGCCTCTGCAACCCCTTGATACATGAAATCTTGAACGCAGTTGGTTGTTGCATCGTAGGCAAACAAATAATCCAATGTAGCTGCCATCTCAAACGCACCTTTGTAGCCATGCCGCATTGCCCCCTCGATCCACTTGGGATTGACCACTCTAGTCCGATAAACACGGGTAATTTCTTCGGCTAATTTGCGAACTTTTGGCTGCTCTGGGCGAGAATTGTCTCCAAAATAGGTTTGGGGTGAGGTGCCAGAAAGCGATCGTACCGCAGCCGTCAAGCCGCCCTGAAACTGGTAATAATCGTCAGAATCTAAGAGATCATGCTCTCGATTGTCCTGATTTTGCAACACAATTTGCATATTATTCAAGCGCTGATGGAAGGCTTCGGGGGCTGATGTTCCTTGGGATTTGCGGGTGTAGGCGTAGGCGCTCCAGTCAATGTAGGCGCGGGCGAGATCTGAGTCGTCTGTCCAATTTTGTCCCTCGATGAGTCCCTGTAGTCCAGCACCATAGGCACTTGGCTTTGATCCAAAAATTCGATACAGCGATCGCTCCTCTGCTTCTTTTGCGGGTATTCCTTGTGATTCCCAGTAGATTCGTTCTTGTGTTGCTTTTTGTGATAGCGGATTTTGTTCGGCGGATTCTTTTAGTTGAGCGACTGCAATCACCGCACTGTCAAATAAATCGATCAAATTGGGAAAGGCATCGCGAAAGAAGCCAGAAATTCTGAGCGTTACATCGACACGGGGACGATCGAGACTAGAAAGCGGCAAAATCTCAAAGTCAATCACCCGTCGGGAAACGCCATCCCAAATTGGTTTGACTCCCAGTAATGCGAGGGCTTCTGCAAGGTCGTCGCCGCCCGTTCGCATGGTAGACGTGCCCCAAACGGACAATCCTAATGTTTTGGGATATTCACCATTTTCCTGGGTGTATCGCTCTACCAACGTCTCAGCGGCTTTTCTGCCAATCTCCCAGGCCGTCTCTGTGGGAATGGCTCGAATGTCAACTGAGTAAAAGTTTCGTCCCGTCGGTAAAACATCTGGTCTACCGCGAGTGGGAGCACCCGAAGCACCGCTAGGAATATACTTCCCGTCTAATCCTCGTAACAGATTGATGATTTCTTGATCGGTTTTCTGTAATGCTGGAAGCAAGCGATCGCGAATCCAATTCAATTCTTGATCTGTAGCAGTTCCAATAACAGAAATTTCAGATTTTTGAATCAGTTGGGTGATTAGTTCTGCGGCATAAAGTTCAATCACTTCTACAACATCACCGACAATCTGACAGTGATCAAGTTTGGGATGAGACGTGATCACTGATTCACCCAGGTCAGCCGTGAGGGGATCTAGGTCTAGCTGCCAGTCTTGAGCGATCGCACGAGTCAGTCCTAATCGATTGGCATTGGGATTGCGAGCGATCGCCACCGTCAAATCGCAGAGTTGTCTACCCTGGGGACACTGACCAAAAATGTGTAAACCATCTCTAATTTGGGCTTCTTTCAATTCACAGAGATAGCCGTCTGCGGTTTTGAGAAAGGCTGCCAAAGTGGAGTCATCTAAAGTTGAACGATCGATGCCTAAATCCTGGTCGAGATTTTCTTGTAAAATTAATTGAGTAAGGCGATCGCGAACCAGTCCCAGTCGAGCCGGATCGAGCGTTTGCGCTTCGTAATATTCGTCGATTAGCCCTTCTAGCTGGTGCAAATTTCCATAGAGTTCGGCACGAGTCATGGGAGGCGTTAGATGGTCGAGAATCACAGCCTGGGCGCGTCGTTTGGCTTGAGATCCTTCGCCGGGATCGTTGACGATGAACGGATAGAGATGAGGAGTTGCCCCAAAAACCGCTTCGGGATAGCAGTTCTCAGAAAGTGCCACGCTTTTTCCGGGGAGCCATTCTAGATTGCCGTGTTTGCCGACATGCACGATCGCCCCTGCTCCAAATTCGGATCTCACCCAGTGATAAAACGCAAAATAATCATGGGTAGGTTCGAGATCAGGCGCGTGGTAATTGAGAGCAGGATCGCGATCGTAGCCTCGCGCAGGTTGTATACCGACAAACACATTTCCTAACTGAATTCCTGAAATCGGAAAGGTTGGTTCTGAAGGGTTTCCCCAGCGAGTATTGACACCTGTTTGAATGGCGATCGGTAACTGCTCAAAATAAGATTGATACTGTTTTAATGAGAGAGACTGCCGCACTTTTCTCAGCGATCGACCTTCGGGATCATTCGTTACGCCTACTGTTAGTAATTGAATCAATTCTTGATCGTTTTTGGGAATATTTTCGACTGAATATCCGGCAAGTTTGAGGGCTTTGAGAATTTCGAGACAGCTATTTGGAGTATCCAAACCGACCCCATTGGCTAACCGCCCATCTCGATTGGGATAGTTAGCTAAAATCAGCGCAATTTTTCGATTTTTAGGCGAAGTTTGTCGCAGTTTTACCCAATTCGCTGCCAGGTCAGACACAAATTGAATGCGATCGGCGATCGGTTCATAAACCACTACATCGGTCTGTAGGCGAGCGTTCTGAGTTTCGACTGACTTAAAGGAAACGGCTCTTGTGATGATTCTTCCGTCCACTTCGGGGAGTGCGACATTCATCGCCATATCTTTGGGTGCCAATCCTTGAAATCCGGCTGCCCACTGTTCTTGAGTTCCGCCGCTCAAAATCACTTGCAGCACCGGAACATTCAACTGCTCCCACAATTCGACTTGAGGTGTTTCGGTGTCTAATCGAGCGAGTGAAAAGCTGGTTGTATTCAGCAATAAATCAAGGTGCCGACCATATTTAAGCAGCGCTCTCTGAACGGCGGGTTCGCGCAATGACGAAACAAAGATGGGAATTGGCGATAGGTTTCTTTGGGCTAAAGATTCACATAAGGCATCAATAACGGCTGTGTTTCCCGCAAGATAATGAGCGCGATAAAATAAGATTCCGACTTCTGATTTTTTGGTTCGTTTTTGCCACTGACGAACGCCAATTCGAGGAACCGATTTAGGGAGAGAAAACGAATATTTTTGTTGTAAATAGTTAGTTGAAATGAATTTCAAAAGATTGCAATAGTTGTCAGGGCCGCCCTCTAAGAGGTATTGCCAAACTTGATTACTTTCGCTTAGAGAAACCGTTGAATGACTGGTGAGATTGGGATCAGGACGCTCATCACCCGGCAGAATAATTAATTTTGCACCCGTCTGCTGTGCCGTTTCCTCAACCACTTCTAACCCATAGCTCCAGTACGATCGCCCCCCAATCACCCGCACAATCATCACCTGAGCCTGACTCAACACCTCTTCGGCGTAGGTGTCGATCGTCAGTTGTTGTTGTAGCTGAAGTAAATTGACCACGCGCAGGGCGGGGAAGCCTTCAGGTAACTGAGTGACAGCGGCCGCAAGGGTTTGAATGTCGGTGTCAGCGGCGGTAATGAAGACGATCGGGGCGGGTTGCTGTTCGACAAAGATCACACCCTCTGCTGATGGGTTCCAACCTCCGGGAATGGTCGCAAGACGGTGCATAATCGACTCTATAAAGGGGCGCAAATTCCATTTATGATAACGCGAATGGAGATGCCTTTGACCTTGTAGAGAATGACAAGCCAGATCACAGATCCGAAAACGCTGTAGGTTTTGTTTTTACAACGGTAGCTAGATCGCTAAATAGACAGATTAGCAATCAGTAAAATTTCTCAAACTCAAATTCTACTTTCCAGTCGGGCTGAAGTCTCGCAGCATTTTCTTCAATTCCATGCCGTGTAGTTCTTCTTGACCGATCATCGTTCGAGCAAACTCTTCTAGATAAATGCTGGCATCTTCAACGACTTCGAGCAAATTTTTGTATAAGCTCAGGGCGCTCGATTCGTGGTGCAAGCTTTCGAGTAAAATGTCGTAGATTGAATGCTTGTGAGTTTCCTCGATCGGTGCAATTCGCAAACTCGGATGTCCTTCTAATCCCGTCAAAATTTCTCCAGCTTGTTGAGCATGAAGCAGCGATTCTGTGGCCTGGGCTTTGAGAAACTGCACGATCGGAATTCGATTCGGCCCTGTGACCATCAATGAGTAGTGAGTATAGCGAACCACGCCAGATAGTTCAGATTCCATTATGGAATTGAGCAAATTGGTTGCGGCTTTGACATCAAGTTCTCGCATGGGAATTATTAGCTTGAGTGAATTATTTTGTAGCAGACTCGCGATTTTTTTGGAATGGAAAGATGACACGTCCGGACAAGCTTTGGAAATAGATTCCACCTACGGTAATTAGAAAAATTCCATAACCCAGGGCTTGAACAAAATACAACCGTTGAGTGTACCCGAACAATGCACTTAAGATAATGCCAGGAAAGCGATCGTCCGGTAATATTTTACTCATATTCCAGACCATCGGGCCTAGAATGCAGTTTCGATCCAGCGGTTTGGCGAAGCGTTCGTAAAAAAAGCAGAGCGATTGTGATTTGCGATCGAGTTGCGCCAGGGTATTAAACGCTGTGTCGAAGTGTCCTAGAGCCGTCACCACCAAGCCTGAAACGATCAGCAGCAGTAGGGCACCCATGACCATAAAGAACTTTCTGAGATTCAGCTTAACGCCCCACTTAAAAAGTAAAGCGCCAATGCCCACGGAGGCGATGATTCCGGCGATCGCTCCCAAAGCGGGCACAAGTCCCTGCTGAAATTTGGCGGCAATAAACAACACCGTCTCAAACCCTTCTCGCAGCACCGCAAAAAAAATCAGCGAAAACACGCCCCATCCCGCTCTCGCATCTGTGGTCAAAACAGAGCCGATCGCCCCTTCCACAGTTTGTTTCATGTGTCGGGCGTTTTGCGTCATCCAGATCAGCATCCAACTCAAAAGGGCGATCGCCAGCAGGCTAAACCCCCCTTCGAGCAACGGTTCCAAAACGGGAGCATATTTTTGATCAGACGATCCCAAACTTTGTAGCATCCAACCAAACAAAACGCCGACGATCGCGCTTGCCACCAGTCCCGCAGCCACCCCACCGTAAACCCAGGAATTCAAATGTCGCTGTTTCGCTTTTTTTAAGTAAGCCAACACAATGCCAACGACGAGGGCCGCTTCAACACCTTCGCGCAGGGTAATCACAAACGTGGGTAAAGCCGAACTGAAGTCCATGAGGTGAGGTGAGGTGAGGTTTGACGGTCGAGGGGCAAATTTCGTGAAGCAGAAAGTTTAGTCAATCAGATTAGTCAATCAGAAAGCTATCCCCAATCAGGACTTGATCGACTTCTGTGCGTTCATTTCGATCGTTTTGACGAGCTTAGAGACTTCATCGGGTGATTTGACTGGGGCAGCAGGCGGCAGGGGGGCGGGCCAGGCTTGACTCAGTTCTGTCATTGTGGTCGCGATCGCTTTCTCGGCTTCAGGATTGTCTTTGGTCATTTGAGAAGCAATCCCTTTGTGAAGCTCATTGGCATAGACCACGAACCCACGAGAATCTTGATATTCAATCTCCTGAGTAATTTTGCCATCCGCGATCGCCGCTCCGTATTCAGAGTTTGCTGCATCCAACAACCCAGTGATCACCTGCAAAACAAAGTTAGGAGAATTGCGCTGAGTATCGGGCAGGGCCGCGATCGCCCCTTCTACCGACTGCATCGAAGTTTTGAATTCACTACTGACTTTATTTGCGTCTTTGGCTCCAGCTTTTACATAATCCTGAAGGGCAATTAATGTCGTTTTAAACTCTTTGATGTTGCGTTCGTTGAGTTGATCTTCGACATCTGCATAAATCTCTTCGACTGGATGGCCAATATGAGGTTCGGCCTGGTCTGGTTTTTGCAGATCAAGCAGTTCTTTAGCAACCATCAGGTGCCCTTTCATCAAGCCCAACTTGATCATGTAATCGACATCTTTCGCTTCTCCGGTGAGTTGAATATCTTCGATCGTCACCAAATCTTTAACTTGATCAAATTGCGCTTGATTGATGACATTCTTCGACACCAGTTCTTCGACTTTTCCGTAGGGGCGACTGGCCTGAATTTTATTAGACAATCCCGGAACGGCCAACTTTGCTTCAAGTTTGTCTAACTCAGACAAAATCGCGCTGTTGATATTGATTTGCTTGTTGCTGTGAGACATGCCGCTCATCGAGGATGAACTACTCGTCTGGGCAGGACTCGACGGGGCCACAGCGGTCGGAGGAGCCTGAGTACTACAGGAAATCAACACTGATAAAAAGGTGGCTGAGAAGAAAAGCGCCAGAAAGCGAAGAACAGGCATAGGTCATTTCCAAATGATTTTTGGGACGCGAGAAAAGCTGGGAAGCGGATGGCTCCACATCAGGCAGACTTAATGCGAATTATTTTTGTTAGCGGGTGAGGCTTATTCTGACGGCTTGCGATCGCTCTTGTCAATTGGTTTTTGTACCTTTCTGCGAAAGTTTCCCAAAAGCTTAACGATTCAAGTTTTGGTTGCGATCACGTCAAACAAGCCCATACAGCCCGCTTCGGCGATCGCGTCTTGATGGGGGTGAAACATAAATTTGCCTGGTTTAGCAAAGCTAAATTCTAGAATGTGTCGTTCTGCGGTTCCCATTGTGATTACGTCGGTTTCCTCGGTGGCTTCAAGCGATCGCCCAGTCCGATTGATGCGAAACAAATTGGCGTGAAGGTGAAACGTGGCCACAGGGTCAAACTCAATCATATTCAGCACATAGAGGCGAATCAGCTGATCTTGCTGAATCGGAATCGGATGATGCATGTAGTAGTGAGGCAACCCATTGAAGGCATACAGTTCGTTTTTTTGATCGTTGTTCACGTCATAGCCCGCCATAATCAGCACCATTTCATCCGCAGGTGGACGAGGCTGAGGCGGATCGATAATAAACATGCCATACAGCCCTTTACCGATGTGTCGAGTCACCGGGGCAACGTGACAGTGATAGAGATGCACTCCAAATGGCGCAGCGTCAAACTCATAAATCATCACGCCATTGTTGCGAATCGGCTTGATGCCATCCATGTCGGCCGCGTGATAGCCATGAAAATGCAGCGAGTGAGAATGCCCCGCTTTGTTGTAAAAAATCACCCGAATCAGATCGCCCTCAGTCGCTCGAAACGTCGGGCCGGGAACTCGTCCATTCAAATTCCAGGTGATGAAGGTGTGAGCGTTGTCCAGTTTGATCGGGGAGGTCTGCGCTTCGACCCGAAACTCTCGCACGGTGCGCCCATTTTCTTGAGTGACGGTGCCATAGTCAAAGTCGCGCAGTACGGTGAGCGGAGTCGTTTCGGTAGAAGAATGCGGGAGCGGCGGGATGGTGACTGTTTTGTTTGGGGTTTGGCGCTGCCACTGCTGAAGGGCGATCGCTGACCCTGCAAGTCCGACACCTCCCAACAATCCCCACTGCAATAGCTGACGGCGATTTAGTTTTTCCAATTTAGAGTTCGACATGGGCGATCGCGTACGACGTTTTTTGCAACCGAAAGTCAATCGATAAATTGCAGTCAGATAACCTTTAGCAGCATAAGTCTTCTATTAGCTTTTAGCAAATATTCTCATTAGTTTAGCAAAAAGCTGGAAATGGAGAAATCGCCTGTTGCCTGTGTAATGAAATATGTACCATTGTTCTCTTAAATTAAGGGTTATAACGGTCAGCTTACTTATTATTCTCTATCAGCGAGATACTCAGTATTATGGTCGTTATCTTTCATTCTGATGGTATAAACAAGACGAACTAATTCGCAGTCTTCTCAGTGGATTCTCTTCAGAAGTACAGATTTTATTCATGATTCCCTCCGTATTATGATTTAGAATTAGGTGCGATGAGATACTCAATAACCTTAGATATCTCTGTAACACTTACTGATGAATGTAGGTCTACTGATCTATAGCAATCCTGAATTGTTTGTGAAAGTCTTCAAAGGGTAGGTTCTTAGTTCTCAACCTTTGATTGACCGCTAACCACCGAATTCTGACAACTCAAACGGATAGCTATAGTCGCTTAATCTCTGTCAATTGAACTCATCTCCTATTCACCTAACGTTCTAGAGGCTAAACCCGAACGTGATCAAGTTTAATCAAGAAGCCCCTCTTGTGCTAATTGTCGATGACGATCGACTGACTCGATTTCAACTAAGACATGCTTTAGAGCAAGAACAGTATCAAGTCGTCGAAGTCACTGATGGAATGCAATGTCTCGATCTTTATACTCGCCTAAAGCCTGACATCGTGTTGATGGATGCGCTCATGCCCGTCATGGATGGATTTACCTGTTGTGCGGCTCTACGTGCCCTTCCTGGCAATCATGCGGCCCCTGTGCTGATGATTACAGGACTCGAAGATCGCGCCTCGGTCGATCGCGCCTTTGAGGTTGGAGCCACTGATTTTATTACCAAGCCGATTCACTGGGCGGTTTTGCGGCAGCGTATGCAGCGTCTGATCGGGCAATTTCAGCTTCAACAACAGCAAGCGCTTTTGTGTCAGCACCTTGAAGAAACCAATCAGGTATTAAAGCGACTGGCCTGGATCGATGATCTCACTCAAGTAGCCAATCGTCGCTGGTTTGATGACTATCTCAGTCAAGAATGGCAGCGCATGAGGCGAGAAAAACAGCCTCTATCTTTGATATTGTGCGATATCGATTACTTCAAAGCCTACAACGACACCTATGGGCACCCGGCGGGCGATCGCTGTCTCCATCAAGTTGCTCAGGCGATTCGATCGGCGGTGAAGCGATCAGGAGATTTGACGGCCCGCTACGGTGGAGAAGAATTTGCAGTGATATTGCCCAATACCCATGCAGCAGGAGCGGCAAAAGTGGCAGCAAAAATTTGCGCTCAGGTAAAAGCGTTGCAGCTTGTCAATGTCAATTCTCAAGTTTGTGAGCATGTGACGATCAGCGTTGGCGTGACCAGTCTCATTCCCGCTCTCGAAACCAATTCGTCAATGCTAATTGCTGCGGCAGACAAAGCACTCTACCAGGCCAAAAGAAAAGGTAGAAACCGCAGCGTTGTCTTAAAAGAAATGCTGCAAGCAACGGATCATACAATGCTACATGAATCACTTAAGAAGCGCGACTCCTCACGGGTAGCTCAAAGAGATCGCTCAAACCTGATCCGTCCTTAGAAACTTTGACTGACGTGGATTCGATGGAGTTTTTTCGCTTCGATTTTGAGGGCTTTTGCCCCCAAGCTGCCCATTCTGAGGGACTTTAACGAACTTCGGTTTGACGTTCTAGGAGAGTCACATTCTTTTATCGAACGTTTGCCCGTGCCCCGGTTTGAGCGGCATAAGCGATCGCTAATCCATCGGCGGCATCGTCAGGTTTAGGAATCTCTGACAAGTTAAAAATCATCATCACAGCTTGTTGAATTTCTGACTTATCTGCTCCATATTTAGCCACGGCTGATTTGACCTGGGACTGATGGAGAAAGACGGGTTCTTCTAAGCCACTTTCTGCCAGCGCAAGCTCGATCACGCCCAGGGCACGCAGCACTTTACCCGCATTGGTATTTTCTCGCGCAAAGAACGGCATCTCCATCGCTACCACATCAGGTTTGAGCATCTGACAGAGTTCTCGCACGTCGTCATGAATCTGCTGCAATCGTTTGTAAGTGGGCGTGTTGGCAGGAGTCACAATCACCCCATAATCGAGAACCGTTTCATCTCGAATTGCCCCATACCCGATCGTGGCGATCGCGGGATCAATCCCCAAAATAATCTTTCCTCGTAGATCCAGGATCGGTAGTGGAAGTAAGGCGGCAGACTTTTTCATAGTTCGCCCATACTACCAAATTTCTAGCGATCGGACTGACAAAGGATTTTGCGGTAGATATCCTATTTAGGTTGTGAGAATTCGGTAGTTGGTCATGAGTGGTTAGTCATAAGTGGTTAGTGGTTGGTCGTCAATGAATGGCTAATACCAAATCCACTAGTTACTGATACAGATCCTCGCCCCCTAAATCCCCCATTTTGGGGGACTTTGAAACGGCTGTTTCAAGTATTTTCACAACTGATTTACAACTGCTATGTCAGGTCGCTTCCTGTTGATGGTGCTGACACAGCTTTGCAAACCATGCTCCATCGCAATGCTCCAAGCTCACTAACCCCTCATCATACGGGTGTTGACTCGGCGATCGACCAGCAAAATCAGCATACCAATCCTGATAATCACTCGCCTGCTGAGGACGAAGAATCAGTCGTTCGGTCACCAGAGTCAATGCCCAGGAAGTTTCATCCCTCATCCCTCATCCCTCATCCCTCATCCCTCATCCCTCATCCGACTTTGGCAAAAAACTAGCTCCATGTTCTGTGACAACAAATTCGCCATCGGGCTGATCGACAATCATCTGCACATCCACCGTTTCGCCCGTGTCGATCACGTCAATATCATCTATAGTTTGGAGAGCCGCGATCGCCCGTTTGTCGCCCTGTTTTGCCATGATAGTCAAGAAGTTTTGCACAGCTTGATGAACAGATTTAGAAACAGGTTTAGACATGGTAAATCTCCGTTTGGTAATGATTCAGGTAGCCGGATGCAATGATTAGTAAATCGATGGCTAAGAAGTAATGACTAACAACCCGCCCTTGAAGATTCTTGCAACTGATTTAGGACTGATATAGCCGCCCGCTCCGATCGAAGCTGCCTCAAAACAGAAAATATCGCTGCGCCATCGGTAACACAGTGGCAGGCTCACAAGTTAATAGTTCACCGTCAGCCCGAACTTCATAAGTTTCAGGATCAACTTCCATATGAGGGAGTGCATCGTTAAGCTTCATGTCTCGCTTGGTGAGTTTGCGAATGCCTGACACCGCTACGGCTTGCTTTTGCAGACCTAGCTTTTCAG
Source organism: Phormidesmis sp. 146-20 (assembly GCF_052939475.1). Lineage (NCBI taxonomy): Bacteria > Bacillati > Cyanobacteriota > Cyanophyceae > Leptolyngbyales > Leptolyngbyaceae > Phormidesmis > Phormidesmis sp. 146-20. Next base: position 24,779 of record NZ_JBJPHT010000023.1, on the reverse strand, counting down.
GAACCCCTTTTTTGATCGCTGCCTGAGACAGGAATGTGAGAGATGTGGCGGCGATCGCTCCCCCAAAACTGCCAAACATCGGACGCATATGAACAGGTTGCGGTGTGGGAATACTGGCGTTAGCATCTCCCATCTGTGACCAGGCAATCAAGCCGCCTTTGATCACCATTTCTGGCTTGACTCCAAACATCGCTGGTCGCCACAAGCAAAGGTCTGCCAGCTTTCCAACCTCGATCGATCCGACGTGGGCAGCAATCCCATGAGTGATCGCCGGATTGATCGTATATTTTGCAATGTAGCGTTTGGCTCGGTGATTATCGTTGCGTGACGAATCCTCGGCCAGTGCGCCCCGTTGCACTTTCATTTTGTGTCCCGTTTGCCAGGTGCGAATGATGACTTCTCCGATTCGTCCCATGGCCTGTGAGTCAGACGACAGCATACTAAACGCGCCCAAATCGTGAAGAATATCTTCGGCGGCGATCGTTTCTCTTCGGATTCGCGATTCTGCAAACGCGACGTCTTCTGGAATGCTGGGATCGAGGTGGTGACAGACCATCAGCATATCCAAATGTTCGTCTAGCGTGTTTAAAGTATAAGGTCGCGTCGGATTGGTCGAAGACGGCAACACATTCGCTTCACCACAAACTTTGATGATGTCAGGGGCATGTCCTCCGCCTGCGCCTTCGGTGTGATAGGTGTGAATGACGCGATTTTTGAAGGCAGCGATCGTATCTTCGACAAATCCCGCTTCATTCAACGTGTCGGTGTGGATGGCCACCTGAACATCGTATTCGTCGGCAACGCTCAAACAGGTATCGATCGCCGCAGGTGTGGTTCCCCAATCTTCGTGCAGCTTTAAGCCCATCGCTCCCGCTTTTACTTGTTCTTCGAGGGCGGCGGGTTGGCTGGTGTTGCCTTTGCCTAAGAATCCCAGGTTCATCGGAAAAGCTTCAGCAGCCTGCAACATGCGGTAAAGATTCCACGGGCCGGGGGTGCAAGTTGTGGCGCTTGTTCCTGCTGCCGGGCCAGTTCCGCCTCCGATCATGGTTGTGATTCCAGACGCGATCGCGACCTCGATCTGTTGCGGGCAAATAAAGTGAATGTGAGTGTCTACGCCGCCTGCCGTCAGGATCAGTCCTTCTCCGGCGATCGCTTCGGTGCCGGGGCCAATTACGATCGTCACATTGTCTTGAATATAGGGGTTGCCAGCTTTTCCGATCGCGGCAATTTTTCCATCTTTGATGCCCACATCTGCTTTGACGATGCCCCACCAGTCGAGAATTAGCGCATTGGTAATCACCGCATCAACGGCACCCGCTTCGTTCGTGATCGGAGACTGCCCCATGCCATCGCGGATCACCTTTCCACCGCCAAACTTTACCTCATCGCCGTAGGTAGTGTGATCTTGTTCGACTTCAATAATCAGGTCAGTATCGGCTAATCGGATGCGATCGCCCACCGTCGGGCCATAGGTCTCAGCATAGGCGCGGCGATTCATGCGATAACTCATGGGCAACTCCTCAAGCGTGGTCTGATCCGCCCTCAATTATGCAATGAATTGGCTAGAGAAACTGTCAAAAAATGAGCTTTATTGAGTGTGAAGTAGAAAGACAAAGTAGAAAAACTCAGTCGATCGCAAAGTTTTCTGATTATTTTGTTGATTGCTAGCCAACTAAAACCATCATTTACGATCGACTGAAACCAGCTTGAGCCTAACGAATCACGATCGAGTCCCGTGTCTTACGCAACTCTGCGCGCACTGCATCCTGTTCAGCGACGACTGAATTAAAGTTAAAGCCCATCATCTTGCCATCAAATGACGTGAAATAAGTGTCGTTGTGAACTTTGGTATCGATCGCTTGATTGATAAACTCAAAATGCACCCAGGGCGTGTTGTTGATCGTGGTCATTTCATCACTAATCCATTGCAGGTTGGGGAGCGATTTTCCGATCGCTTGACGCAGTGCGGTTTTTAACTCAGGTAGCTGCTGGGGTTTTACATTAGCCTCTGAAAAGGTGACGGCGACTGTAACGGTGCGGCGATCGTTGCCATAGGCATATTTGGGTGGGCTTCCGGTTTTGGGAAACTTGGTGGCAATTTCTTGGGCGGTCAACTGGGTAAATCCAGGTGGCAATGCAAAGGTAACTCGTCCATCTGCTAAAGCCACATTACCAGTCGCATCTGGCTTAATCGAGGCTTGGGAAGTAGGGTTTGGCGTGCTGACCAAATAAATGGGACTCAAGCCCCGCACTTTTAGGGCGGCTTTCAAGCCTTAGCCAAACAGGATCAAAAGCGTCATCGAGGATTTTGAATAAACAGGTATACGTTTATTCAGACAATGAGTATAATGGCTGTATGCTGAATCTCACTTACGAATACAAGCTCATTCCGACCGACGCGCAGCGCGAAGCCTTCGACCACTGGCTAGAAATTTGTCGCAAGGTCTACAACTTTGCACTGCGAGAACGCAAGGATTAATTCTCGCAAGTGTGATATCAACTCGTGCAGCATCAAGCAGGAGTACATCATCCCTGCCGATGCGCCACGTCCGACCTTTGCCCGTCAGTGCAAAACACTGGCAGACGCAAAGAAATCAATTCCTGGATTGAAACTACCTCATACTCATGTTTTGCAACAAGTGTTGCGGCAATTAGAGGCTGCATTTGTGGCGATGTGGGATCGGGGTCACGGTTTCCCTAGATTCAAAAAACGGATGCGCTCCTTTGTGTTTCCGCAATTGAATCTAGAGTCTGTAAAACGGTTTGATGGTGTTGATTGGGTCAATCTACCAAAGATTGGCCCCGTCAAAATGCACCTGTCGCGCCCTATTCCTGATGGTTTTGAGGTCAAGCAAATTCGCGTTGTGAAACGAGCATCTGGCTACTATGCCATGCTTACTTTGCAGTGCGATGTCGAAGTCCCTCAAGCCTCGCCATCAGGTCATGGATTGGGAATTGATTTAGGTCTGGAACATTTTCTAGCAACGTCTGACGGCGAGTTGATCGATAGACCTCGATTCTTTGTGGATGGACAAAGCAAGCTGAAATCGCTGCAACGTCAACTGAAGCGCAAGAAAAAGGGTTCTAGAAAGTCTCGTCAACTGCAACATCAAATTGCTAAACACCACGAATACGTCTCGAATAGTCGCAAAGACTTTCATTTCAAAACCGCTCATCATTTATGCGACCAGGGGCAAACCGTATTTGCTGAGGACTTAAACCTCAAGGCAATGTCAGCAGGAATGCTGTGCAAACACACATTGGATGCTGGTTTTGGGCAGTTTCTCAACATCTTGAATCATGTTTGCTTCAAGAGAGGAGCATACTTCGCCAAAGTAGATCCAAATGGAACGAGCCAAACTTGCCCTAGATGCCAGACGCATACAGGCAAGAAGGAGCTATCTGAGCGTGTTCATAAATGCCCTGAGTGCGGGTATGAAACAAATCGAGATGTCGCAGCCGCACAAGTAGTGCTGCAACGTGGATATACAGCGGTGGGGCACATCGCAGTGAATTTTGGGGAGGGCAAGTAGCATGAGCTATCCCGACGAACCAAGAATCCCCTCGCCTTCAGGCAGGGGAGTTGTCAAAGGTGACGCAGACGGAACTGCTGGAGGCTCAGACGGCGACACAGATGGCTCAACTGCGGGTGTTGTAGGAGATGCCGTCGCAGAGGGAACTGGAGCGGATGCCTGTGGTTTAGAAGCGGTACAGCCTCCAATCATACAAAGCATCGAAGCCGCCAAACCTACCCACACGCCGTGAAGCTGGTGAGAACGAATTTTTGTGAGCGGCGATCGAGAGACGGCTGAGGAAGCCTTGTTAAACGTGTGCCAAACCATAAAAGGGACTCCTTAGCAGGTGTAATTGTTCAAGGTCTATGGGACTGCAAATTCGATAAAACTTTTCACTTCGTGCGCTTCGAGATACCGACAAGAGACTGCCAATCCGGAAATGCGCCCTAAATTCTCCTGAGCGATCGTGAATTCGATGAAAGTGTTCGCTTTGGTGGTAGATCGGGTTGCTTCTTAAATCCTTCACCCGTAAGGGACTTTGCACTAAAGCTTTTCTCCGAAAGTCCCCCAAAATTGGCTACCGTGTACACACAAGTCGTTGTCGCTTCGTTTCAGGCGGCTTCAGCCCCCTAAATCCCCCAGTCTGGGGGACTTTGACCAAGGAAAGATTTCCAAAGTTCAAAGCCATGACGACGGCTCAAAGTCCCCCATTTTTGGGGGATTTAGGGGGCGAAGGATCTCAGCAATGACAGATCGATCGACGTGTGTGTACACGGCAGCAAAATGGGGGGGCAAAAGATTTCAGCACCAAAGCGAAAAAATTTTGTCAAACTGACATGACGTGGAGGATTTTGAACCGAAAATCTCGTTTAACAGTCTTCTAAAATTGGGGTCGAGACAGAACAGCGAAACGCTATCGAGCTTACGTTAGAGAGGGGATTGATGACTTGAGATTGCGATCGCCCTCTTAAGTAAATTCGAGCGTGTGGTAGAAAGCACCCAGGGAAAGGGTAGACAATTACTCCTTAACGGAGGTGGCTTTGGGTGGCACCTTTTTAAGGGGTTGGAGGGCATCTTTCCCTAATTGAATCGTTACATCTGATTCGATGTCGCCCGTATTCTCAATCCGAACTTCACCAAAGCCGAGAGAACGTCGTACCGCCTCCGCCCCGATCACATCTCCCTGCTGCGCCACAATGCGCGTCACACTGAGCGGCTCTGTCCAGGGGTTGCCTAGATACACGTTGTCAAACCCGTCTGCCCGGAGCGCAGTTCGCACCTTCTGCACCCCTTTTTCTTGCTTGGTACTGTCTTGAATGGCGACTCTGAGCGACGCAGGCGTGTCTTCGGTGAGGCTGGGTGCGCCAAAGTCAAAATGCTGTGAAACGAGGGATTGAATCTTAGCGGGGTGCGGCAGCCAATAGCTGGCATCATATTCTCCAGGTGCACTAAACTCTCCGGGCACCATTAGCATTTTGGTGTTGGAGCGGTTTACCTGGGATGCAAAGCCACTCAGGGCAACGAGTTCTTCGACGGTCAGGTTGGTGTCGATGTGAGTTTGAATCACCGAAAGCAGCTTGGGAACACGGGCGACAGTGGTCGGGTTAAGGGCTTGCTCCATCAGGGCCCGCATCACCATTTGCTGACGTTGGATGCGACCAATATCGCCATTTTCGTCATAGCGGAATCGCAGCAGTTGTAGGGTCTGATCGCCATTGAGGTGTTGTCTTCCGGCTTTGAGGTTGACATAAAGATGCTGACTATCGTCCTTATATTTCATGTCTTTGGGCACGTAGACCGTCACCCCACCCAAGGCATCAATCAGGGCTTGCACCCCCTGCACGTTGATCGTCACATAGCGATCGATGCCCACGCCTCCCATCAATTCGCTGACCGATCGGGCTGCTAGGGCGGGGCCACCATCGGCGTTGGCTTCGTTGATTTTGCGAACTCCGTGATCAGGAATGTAGGTGCGCGTGTCTCTAGGAATGGACAATACAACAAATTTTTTGGTTTCTGGGTCAAACCTCAACAACAGCATCACATCCGTCAAGCCATCAAAGGAGTTGACCAGGGCTTGATAGCGGAGCTTTTGAGTTTCTGGTGGCGGATTGTTGACATCTGTGGTCAGGACTTTTGCGCCGAGAATGAGAATATTGACCGGGCGAGTCAGTTCTGGGAGTTTGAGATTGGAGCGGCTAGAAAAGCGATCGCCCTTGCCAAAAATGGACGCTTCAGAAGGACTCAGTTGTCGCTGCATCAAGGGTGTACTGGCAAGCGAGACGGCGAGTAAAGCGCCTGCGGTCGCAGAAAGCATGGCTACACCCGTCAGACAAAGCAGAAGCCAAATCAGCTTGACGCTTCCAGGTTTGGCAGATTTTTGGGGCTTTGACGGGGCTTTTTTAGACGAAACAGGACGTTTATTCGGGCTTTTCACGGGCTTCCTCAACACACACCAATGGAGACGATCGACGGAAAATAACTCTGTAATAATTCGGAATTTAATTGTAGGCAATAAAACAAATTCTGCACTCTTTTGATCAGGTTAAACCTGGCTGATCAACGCAGATGTTAACAATCTTTCCCTAAGTTGTCCGAGAAAACTGGATGATCTTGAGAAATTTGAAGCTTTTGAGTCATTGCAGTTCAACTTTGAGAAAACGTTGGCAGCGGACAACTGATTATTTTATTAGCAAAAAATTACAGTCATTTGTCATCTATCAGGAGTCAGGGATTTATTTGAAGTAGATTAATAAGTTTAGACCTGGAATGGTGCGAGAGAGCGTCCATAGCAGTAGGGCGATGTAGAGCGTTCCTAAACTCCATTGATACCAGACGATCGCAGTGACCAAACTGGGCAAAGATTCATCGCGTAATCGGATGTCATTGAACCCAAATCGCAAAAAATTGTTGAAGCTAAAATCAAAATAATTGAGCCAGTTCCAGCGGCTCTGCCACAAGATGGGCAGGTAGCGATCGCGAAACAGTTGTTCACGAGGAATGATGGGGAGTCTGCCAATCAAGACGCGCAGTTGTCGCAAGGTGCCTTCTTCAACAAAGTAGCTGGTTTCCATGAGCGCGTGATAGCGACCCTGACGCAGCAGCAAAATTAGCAAAAACAGCGGTATCGGTAAGGTGACGATCGCCCAACAGCCCAACGTCATCCAGGGGCGATCGGCAGTCCGAAAGATGGCCGTCAGGCCCCCTAGATTGAGCAAAGTTGCCAGCGCGATCACACACAAAAATTCTCCCCAGGTGGGCAAAATTGGTTTTGGGTAACGTCTACGCCAGCGATCGAGAAACCAAAACAACAAACTAAAGTAGGCAACCGTAACCAATCCAACGCCAAAGATTAACCAAAAACTCGTCCCGTCTCGACACAGTAATAGTAACAGTGTGAGAGATAGCCAGTTGAATGCAATCACAAATCGATTTGCGAACGCTAATAAGGGAGGAAGCGGTTCGGCGGCGATGACACGATCGCGCACATTAATGTAAGTGGCTAAATCGACTTCGTTGACGCTGAGAAGCTCGGAGGGATTGCGAAAAAGCTGGGTGGCGCGGCGATCGAGAATAGCAGTGGCCTGATTTTTACGAAAGCCAATGTTAGTTAAATCGGTGAGCGTAGCGGTGTTGAGATTGGTGCCCAAAAGTCGCTGTCGAAGCTGGCGCGATCGTAAGACTTGCGTCGTGTAGTCGATCTGATTTGCGTCAGAAATTTGTTCTAATCGCCGAAAGTTTCTCACCAGTTCTCGCAGTAGATTCTCGTTACTTTGCAGCGTCGGAACAGATAGCACTCGCCCAATTTGCCCTGGATCGCCGAGAATTTTAGCTTTATCTGAATCAAACCGCAGTCCCGGAACATTTAAATAGGCGCTTTTGGAGAAACTAGAATAGCTAAAATCGGCACGATCGAGAATCGAAGCTCCCCGCAAATTGACGGGTCGATTGAACTGAACTTCTCGAAAAAAAGCGGCTTTCTCAAAAGTAGCATCGGTCAAAAATAGCGATTGATTAAACTTATCTTTACTAAACAAAGTCTGTTCTCGCCAGCGTGTCTGAGCAAAATCGACGTTGCCTTGCCACTGGACACGAGTGAAGTTTGCAGGTTGATAGAAGGTCGATCGATTGAAGTTGGCGGTCGTCAAAAATTCGCTGCTTTGAAAGTTCACATCGCCGCGAAACTGCACTTGACTAAATTCTGCTTTGCCAAAAAAGATGCTGTTGCGAAACTGGGTTTCTCGCCCAAAATTGCCACTCGCAAAACTCACGGGCAAACTAAACCGCCCCTGTGACCAATCTGCCCCCGCCGGAAGCTGAATCCCTTGCGCCTCTAGCCGATTGAGAAAGAAGGTGTTGGTGAAATCTGCGAATCCATTTAGTCGAGACTGCACCAACTTGATCGGCCCGCGAAACACCGAAATCTGAGCGGGAGGCACCTGCAAATTTCCTCTAGGAGTCAACAACAGCGACTGAGACAGCGTACTGAGCCGAGACAGCCGACGACGATCGCGCTGCAACTGAGTTTTTTCGGCGGACGTAAAGATCGGCGATAGCGCATCTCCATACAGCGGTGCCCGTAGCCCCAATTTGCTAACCACAAAGTCTCCCTCGATCTGCGAATAGCTCAAATCGAGTCCCAGAGGCAATCCTGGCTTTTGTAACTGAGACTGCACCAGACTATAAAACTGATCGCGAAAGGCGGCATTTTCGGGACGCAGGTCGATCGCCATTCGTCTCAAATCCAAAATCCGAGTGCCTTCACTGGGAAGGGGCGATCGCAATCGTTCTTGTAGCAGTTCTAGGGTGAGGGGAGTCAAACTGGGTTGGGCGACCCCTTGCGGGTAACTCGCAGAGAGCGCAGCAGTCGGAAACAGAAAACAGGAAAAACACAGAGTCAGAAGGATGAGACGTGAAACAAAACCCCTTATAATTCCTTTCTTCATTTGCAATCCCTTTTCCTTTTCCCTTCATCAGTATGCCTTTAGACACTGCTTTTACGGCTCGACTGCGCCAATCTGCCGATCGCTTGTTTGAATTAATCGATCGCTTTTCGCAGTCCACTATTTTGATTGTGGGAGATTTGACTTTGGATGAGTTTCTCACAGGCGCGGTCGAACGGGTATCTCGCGAGGCTCCGGTGTTGATTTTGCGCCATGAAGAGACGCAGCAGGTGCCGGGAGGTGGGGCGAATGCGGTGTATAACTTTGCTCAATTGGGAGCTACGGTCAAAGCGGTCGGGCTGTTGGGTAAAGATGAGCAAGGACGGGCAATTCAGCGCATTTTTGCTCAAGCAGGCATCGACGACCAGGGAATTTTTCTCGACCCCGATCGCCCCACCATCACCAAAACCCGCATCTCAGGTCACGCCCGCCAGTCGGTCACTCAGCAGATTGTGAGAATCGATCGCAAATCCGACAGTCTTCCTCACCTGGATTTACAGCACCAACTTGCAGATTACATTCAACAGCAAATGAGAACGGTGGATGCGATCGTCTGTTCAGATTACGGCGATGGCACGTTGACGGCTCCGGTGATCGAGGCAGTGTTAAACCATTCGCGGGTGATTGTGGATGCTCAGAAGGGACTCGATCGCTACCAAAAAGCCACCCTTCATACCCCCAATTTACCCGAAGCAGAACTCGCAGTTGGATACTCGATTACCGATTCTGAAACACTGTCACGAGCGGGAAGGGATTTACTAGCGCTAACACAAGCCGACCAGATTCTGATCACGCGAGGAGAACAGGGAATGACGCTATTCGATCAAGCCTGCGAACAGCACATTCCTGCCTTTAATCGCACCAAAGTCTTTGACGTAACGGGCGCAGGAGATACCGTCGTCGCTGCCTTAACCCTCGGACTCACTGCCGGAGCCACTTTATGGGAAGCCTGTGTATTAGGCAATCTTGCGGCCAGTATTGTCGTTCGTCAGTTTGGCACTACCACCACTAACCCGACTGAAATGAAAGCGGCATTAGAAATCTTGCTTAATGAACTTGATTGAACTTGAATTCTATGAAGTTTTTTCGTTTCGTTGGACTGTCTTTTTGCCCCCAGACTACCGATTCTAACGTGAATTCGATGGAACTTTCGCTACGGTGATTCATCCGGGCAGCCCCCTAAATCCCCCACCTACCGTGTATACATAAGTCGATTGATCTGTACTTGCCGTAATCCTTCGCCCCCTAAATCCCCCAAATTTGGGGGACTTTGAACGCTGATCAGGGTTCTAAATTCTGGAAGCCTTTTTTGCTTAAAGTCCCCCAGAATGGGGGATTTAGGGGGCTGAAGCCGACTAGAACGAAGTGAGTATAGACTTGTGTATACACCGTAGTAAATCCCCCACTGGGAGACTTCAGGACAACTTCAAATGTCATTGTTATATAAACTTTCTCCCATAAAAAACCAATACGCTAAATCATCCAACTCCTGATAAGACTGCTCATAATACTCTGGTGTATGAACCTGTGGAAAGTTTGGGTGAGTCGTCCAATCCCGAACAAACGATGGAATATACCAGAAACCTTGAGCAATCCAGCGATCGAGGGTTGCTGTTTGACTATACTCTTCGCAGCAAGCTTGCATAACCAGGGTCAGTCGTGCAAAGGCTGCTTTATTCCAAGTTAAGTCAGGCCGAAGTTGAATCAAAAAGGAGCCTTCTTCAGCCTCAAACTCTTTCTTTAAGATGGTTAGGTAGTTGTCCATTGGTGGGCGATCGATAACAAAACAACTTTGCGCTAGGTGATCAAATGCTTTCAACCCCCTGCTCGCAAATAATCTTAAGTGCATCATAGACCTGTACTGGGCGATCGCGTGCATCTAATTATCAGACAGTGAAGATATAAACACGGCATGAGCGATCAGAGTAACCCTTTGATTTGGCTGCATGGTGAGGTGAAGACTCCACTTTTCAGTCAAGAAGCGTGAATAGAAGCAGGCGTTCTGCTTAGACAACTCCAGGAAGGTGAAGTTGGATTACCTCATTCGCGCCCTATGCCAAGTATCAGAACTCGCTGTCATGAGCTACGGATTGAGACATTGATAGAAACTGGAGAATTATTTATCGAATTGATGATAATGCGATCTGAATTGTTGAGGTTTTCAATAAAACATCGAGAGTAACACCCAAAAAATGTGATTGCAGTCTGCAAAAAGCGCTTGAGCAAATACGATACTGATCAGCAGAAGTAATGTAATGGATCAATCCAAGAGAGACCGTTTGGAATCTAAGGGCTGGAAAGTTGGAACAGCCTCAGATTTTTTAGAGCTAGCCCCCGAAGAAACGGTCTTTGTTGAGGTCAAGCTGGCTCTTAGTCGCAGCTTAAAAACTCGTCGGCAAGACCTAATGACCCAAAACGAACTGGCTTCTAAAATTGGCTCTAGCCAACCTCGAATTGCTAAAGCTGAAAATGGCGATGCTTCGGTCTCAATTGAGTTGTTGATCCGGGCAATGTTAGCCACAGGTGCAACCCCTCAAGACATTGAGCAGATTATTGCTAGTGTGGGATAAAGGTAATACATATAAGGTAATACATATTAAGTGCAAAGGCTGCTTTATTCCCATGTAAGTCAGATCGAATCTGAATCAAGAAGGAACCGCTTTGCAATTTCAAGGGTCAGTCTCCACTGTAAGGCAACCTACTGTACGAGAAAGTCTTACACCATAAAGTCTCACACTATGCTGACATTTTGCTAGATTGAGCCTCACGAATTTTCTCGGCACACACCCTCTTGATCCAGTCCTGACGACTAATCTTTTGCAGTTGGCACGCTGCATCGATACTTTGCAGTAATTCCAACGGGAGAACAATATCAATTTGTTGCTTTACTTGAAAATGAGCTGTGAAATGTTCAGAAACATCTGCTCCTGAATGAGCTTGTTGAACTCAAGATGCTAACTAGCAACCTATAAGCACTGCCTCAATGTGTAATTCAAGCATCTAATTAGCGATCGCACCAGGTGCAACTTGGGCGATTTTTTGGGAGATCTCAGGATTGTAGAGGCGCAGATAATTCCAGTAGTTGCCAAATACTGATTTGACATAGCCTCGCGTTTCGTCGTAAGGAATCATTTCTACAAACTCGTCTTGATCTTGAGTTTTCGCCTTTGCCAGCCAGCCGCCGACTGCACTAGGGCCCGCGTTATAACTGGCCACCGCCAACATTGAGTTGTTGTTGTATTCCTCGTGCGTGTGGTCGAGATACCACGTTCCCAAGTTGATGTTGTCCTGGGGATTGTCGAGTTTGTATTCCTTGAGTTTGATGTTTTTGGCAATGAAGACGGCTGTTTCGGGCATGACTTGCATCAGACCAGATGCGCCCACCGAAGATTTGATTTTTGACTCAAAGCGCGACTCTTGACGAATCAAAGCCGTCACTAACATTGGGTTTAACTGACGCTGCTGTGACCAGGTTTCAATCTCTTGAACGTAGGGGAACGGATAGAGCGCTTGCCAGTAGGCAGACTGTTGTTTGAGTTGCTGATATTGGGCTTTGTCTTCGGGCTTGTCGCGATCGCGCAAATTCGACACCATAAAAATCCCGTCCAGATTGTCGCCCACGCCTAACCGCATCACACCATCGGTAAACTGTTCTGCAACGGTCGGAGTCACGCGATTTTGAAACTCAACTTGCCAGTGTGTCCAGGCATCTCGGTCTTGTCCCAGTTGGTAAAGCTCTTTGAGAACGGGCGATCCAGCCGTCAATTCGGGACGTTGAGCAGGCTTGTTGACCTGGGGATTGAGCGATCGCACCGTGTTAAAGTCGCCCACATTCCAGCCGAGCATACTCGCCGATCGCCATGCATAGTAGGTTTCGGGATGTTCGGTCAGGACTCGCTTGTAGATGGCTTCTGCGTCGTTGTTTTTGCCCAGACGCTCGTTCCATTTGCCGACCCAAAATCCGGCTTGTGCAGCAATTTCGCTGGTGGGATTGTTGGTGAGAATGGGTTCTGCCCACTGTTTGGCGAGTTGAAAGTCTCCCGCTTTGGCGCGTTCTTGAGCGTAGAGCCAGCGCATCTCGGCCGCCGCGTCAGAATTAGCGTATTGCGTGAGAACGGTTTGACGAAGTTGAGTCGCAGTTTTGGCACTCTGCATTTTGTCCATTAATTTGGACTTTTCGAGCAATGCTTGAGGCGCACGATCGGGAAAGTTTGCAATCACCTGATCGAGGTAAGCGATCGCGGTTTGAGGCTGTTCCGCCAGGGCTGCGAGTCGCGTCAGGGCAAGTCCAGCTTCGGGGGAAGTGGGATAGGTTTGGACGACCTGCCGATAGCGTTCTACACCGCCAGGTTTGCCGCCCAGATGTAGCCCTCTTGCTGAACGGTAAGCTGTGAGCGGAGTTTGGGGAGATCGAGAATAAGCGATCGCGCCCTTGCCATACATTTGATTTTCCCAGTAGCCAAAGGCGATCGCTTCCCAGTCTTTGGGCTGTAGCTGAGGCGCAAATTTCTCAACAATCCGATCCAAAACGCCCGTGTAGCCTTCAGCAGTCAAATCGTATTTAGCAATCACCATCAACAGCGGCAGACTGGGATTTTTTTTAAGCTGAAGTTTGGCAATCTCGATCGAGTGCGGATGCGACGGAAACTTTGCGATCGCCTGATTCCAATATTTTGGATTCGATCGTCCCAAAAAGAACAAACCTTCTACGGAAGCCGGATCGTCGGGATGCTGTTTGACTAATTCTTGCCAAGTTTTAGTCGTCTCAGATTGCTTGCCTGCTGCTTCGTAAGCCTGCGCCCGTTTGAGCAAGACCTGAGCTGCCATCACCGGGTAGTCTTTCTCCAAACCTTTCAACGGCTCTAACGCCTTCTCACCCTGACCTTGAGCCACCAGATCGGTCGCCAACAAATAGCGGGCGCGATTGCGTTCTAAAGAAGGGGCAGATTTTTGGGCCGTTGTCTTGAGCGTGGCGGCGCGCTGTTTGGGAGATTGAGCAATCAGCGGACTGACGATCGTACCCGGCGACCCAATACTTCCTGGCTTCTGGTTAGAATTGAACGTGCCAAATCCGCTCAATGCCTGTTGTGACACATCTTTGAGCTTCTCGATCGGCAAAAACGTCCCAGCCAACAATGCCAGTCCGCCTGTACCTGCTGCCAACCAAATCCAAGTTTTCCGTTTCTTCAGCATGGATCTCTCCCAGGGAGGATGGGTAAAATCACTCAAACTCTTAGCAGTTATAGCAAAAATTTACAGGTTCTTGACAACAAAAAACCAGTAAACTCAAAGCTTTTCGGCTTCGTCTCAGTAATTTTTGCCACAAAGCTACTCCACAGTAGCAAAACACCTCCGAGATACCCGTGACTGACGAACTTGGGCTCTCCTAGACCTCGTGTGTAGAGTTTTGTGAAGCACCAAAGCAAGATAATAGCCTCAAACGGAAATGTTTGAAATTATGAAAACCGTAACCCTTCCGTTTAATGAGCTTAATTTTCGTGTTGATCCCCTCGGTCACTCCACTGGTGGTTCGATGCTCAAAGTAATTGCAAATACCATTCAGGTGCTCACGAATCATGTCCGCGGAATCTTGATAAAAAAGCTGAACCAGTCGGCGCCATCGCTGAAATTTTATTTTGGCTGCGTGGATCGTTCTTGACTTTTCATAAATCTGGCTGAGGTCTTCTTTCAACTCATACGCAATCGTTAAACAAGGAAATGCTTTCAACCCTTCATCTAAGCGTTGTCTTTGCTCATCGCTCAACTCTTGTCGATTCTTCCACAGTAAATGCGGTAATCCTTTGAATTTCACCTTCATCTGTCGTCTTAAATGATTTAACTCCCGATTGATATGTTGCATCACATGAAAGCGGTCATAGACAATCTTGGCGTTGGGAAACACCGCCTCAATGACTGCGGTGTAGCCGCCCCACCTATCCACACTCACTTCTTTCACCCCTGCTCTGACTTCGAGAGGATAGGCTTCCAGCATGGCTTTCACCTCCTCTTGTTTGTGGCTGTCCAGTACATCCAGTAGGGTATGTTGGTCGATGTCCACGACGGTTGTGACAAAATCTTGATGCCCCTTGTGCTGACTAAATTCATCCAAGCTTAAACGTTCCGGCAATGGCTCAACTTTTTTATGGTATGAACCGCCTGGGCATCAAAAATCTGGCGCACGGTGGCAATGCCCAGCCCTTCTCGGCGGCTCACCTCCTCCAAACTGGATTGCTTCACTTGTTCGTAAATCGCTTGGGCATAACGAGGCGTATAGGCATGTCGCCCACTCATAAACTCCAAGACTTCGCTATGAAATTGTTGACAGTGTTCACACTGAAACTGCCGTCGGGGAACTTGAAGATAGACCGGCTTGCCAAAGACCGGCAAGTCCCGAATCAGCACTGTGGTGGTTTGATTGTTACTTCATCTTGGCTTTGAATCTGGTTGAGGGATTGGTGGCGTTTTCTGCTCATTTCATCGCTTGCAATACGCTGCCTGTAAACAACTTCAACGACTGCATCACTACAGTTCCAGCCGCCTAAAGACCGCCGCGGCGACCCATAATCTTTGCATCTACACCAGCAACTATTGCTCGTCCGTTGCATGGCGCTTGTTAACCTGGTTACTCTATTCGGTTGTTTATGCAGCTATTGCTCTCATCACTTCAAAGATTATTGGTTTTGTAATTTTCCTGAATCCAATCATTAAAAGAGCAAGAAAGTTCATCAGGACTAACAAGCACACCCTCAATATCCATAATCTCAAATGGAGCAAGATCAGTTAAAACATGAGTAACTGGCAAGAAATCTTCTTTGTAAGCTTGTTTCACTGAAATACAATCTACAGGATCTCCTTGCAAAGCAAACTCAATCCCCCTGCCTTGTCCATCTACATGAGAATAGAAATAATTCACAAAAGCCCAGGATTTATCGTTATTGATTCGTTTCTGGGTCGAGAGTTTAAATCCTGGAGAAGAACAGAGGCGTTGAACCACTTCTTCTTGATTACCGAAGGATGGTAGCTCTTGAATCGCTGTTTGCTTGTCTTTATTAGGAGAAGCCCGAAAAAGGAAATAATCAATACTCATCTCTCAAATGATCTCTTTCAAGATACAAATTAGCAATTGATACAAGTTTAAACTTAGAGACACCCTGCTGACTAACGACTCAAATCAGCGGCAGCAGATTGACGAGGGGTAATACCTTGAAGTCGAGAATGAGTCTTTTCATCATGGCATACCCTCTCACCATATCGTCCAAATTACGGGCGCGATTGATGTAGGTGTGGCTACCCAGCATTTGTTCGTGAAAGGTTACGGTTGAAATCGCAAAATCTGAGAGTGGGTAGTGAGCCATACGAGTCGAAAAGTTGGTGTAGTCCTGCCCTGCCTGTCGCTGAAGAATGCTCAGATGATCTGTATCTAGCAGATATTTCATGGCTCGTCTTGCGCTTCAAGGAGTGATTCGTCGCCTTGGCGAATGGCTCGACCGTAGGCAAGCACTTCCTCAAAAGCAGGCTCATCCTTGAAAGAGCCTGTAATTTGTTGCAGCCAATTGGGAGATGAGGAAGTCGGAACTTGTTTCTGCAACTCAGCGATCGCAGCTTCTACTGCCGCAAGTCGTTCTTCCAAAGAGGTGTTGGTTGACATTTGAAGTCTCTCCAAATCTGTTTCTGATGTTTGCAGGATAGCGAGTCAGAAGAGATTTGACAATCTTTCAGGCTGCCACACAGCTTAGTTAAAAATTGTCCTACAGGATGCTTCACTGTCACGTTGAGATTTCTTCCATGTCAAGACCGTCCGCGTAGATATCGAACTGTAATACTAGTTTTCTTTCTCCGATTCGCCGTAGAGTTTCAGGGAAGAAACCAAGACAGCGATTACATCATTCCAACCATAATCCACAAAATAGATCAGCCTCGAATCTATCCGTCAATCTTTGCCAAATGTGCAAATCAGACGGCAAGCGATCGAGCAATGCATTGATCTGATCTTCAAGCTCGACATCAGCGCATTTTTCAACAGAAAGCCGCCATAAACCAGTTTTCTGAATACGATCGTACTTCTTACCCCGAAATATGTCCCCTTTCCGATACGCCGCAGTCGGAACGACTCCTAGTAGCTGAGTGATTTCATCCGGATCTAAATCTTTGCCAAAAAATCGTAACGTCACAGAACAAGCATCGACTGAGCCACCTGCGACCCAAACTAGTTGTCCAGCAGGCAGTTTAGGCGGCAATCGCAGCGGTGGCTCCAATGAATCATCCATCTCAAAAAGTGATCAGTGATAAACAATAGAGAGCTAAATTTGAAGTAATGTCCTCACAAGTATCTCAAGCGGCATAACGTTCCGGCTGAGCGGCTGCAAGTAACTTTGCAACACCACCCAGATCTCCCAACAGTCCGCTCCAGCCGGATTGTTAGGTTGTGCGTGATTTTTTTATTTTACTTTGTAGTAGAGCATCACAACTCCGTTTTCATAAATCTTGCTATTGGTCAGTTCTAAGGCAGCTTGCTGAATCACTCCAGAAAATAGTGGAATACCCGAACCCATTAAAAATGGATTGATCTTTATGATTAGCTGATCAACTAGGCTATTCTCGAAAAGTGTTGCAGCTAAATTCGCCCCGCCACAGAGCCAGATACCTCTGCCAGTCTGCTTCTTGAGAGTTTCAACCAATTCAACAGCGTTTTCTGAAACAAGTTGAACTCTCTCGTCTGAACTGTCTCGTATAGTGCGTGAAAAGAGATACTGTTTCATATGTGAATAAGGGCTTGTCACACCCTCTTTCAAACCTATCTCATATGTTTTCCTTCCCATGAGAACAATATCAAACAACTTGTTCTCTGAGTGAACTCCCATTACATCACGAAGGTGGGATGAAACAGTCTCAGGAAAAGAGGAAAATAAATCGGCAAAATATTCGCCATCTTGGGAAAAACCATCGTGTGAGCCATCAGCATGAGCAATAAACCCATCAACACTGCAAGCCACATAATACGTGAGTTCTCGCATATTGTCTCCCTTCGCATAATTCAGAGATTGCCATCCTTAGAATCTCTTATCGATAAATTTTCCGCTATGCTTCAACCGATAGCTTAAGCAACCTAACGTTGCCCATCACCCGCCGCAGACTACCTCTGCATCATAACCGATTACATTGTGGCGGTCGGTGTGCATGGGCGTTGTTAGACAGATTTACGCCTTTAGCTGTTGGACTGTCTGATCTCATGCATTTTCTGCACCGAAGGGGTTAGTGTAGAAAATGCATGAGACGGCTTCTGGACAGCGACTTAAGCTGCTTGCTGGCGATTGTTAAAGCCATCTCCTCCAGCCGCAATACCACCATCAACCGAGAGGATCACCCCCGTTACCCAGCTTGCATTTGCCAAATATAGAACGGCATCGGCGATATCTTTGGGCGTGCCAACCCGACCCAGAGGATGCTGCCGACCTAAATAATCTAATGTTTCTTGGGTCAGTTCACCATGAAGTGATGTTGGTACAATCCCAGGCGCAATCGTGTTGATCCGAATCCTATCCTCGGCTAACTCAAAGGATAGGTTTTTCGCCATAGCTGTAATTGCGGCTTTCGCCATAATCGGCGCTGAAGAAGGAATTGACTGACTAGCGTGGAATGTGAGAATCGTCCCAATGTTGATAATTGCGCCGCCATCTCCTTGCACGCGCATTTGCTTGACGGCTTCCTGGGTGAGCGCAAAGGTTCCGCGAACATAGTTTAGATATTGATCTAATTCACCAATGCTATATTCAGTAAACGGTTTGACCGCAAAGATACCAGCATTATTAATCAGCACATTCACGCGGCCAAACTTGGAAACAGCTTCGTCAACTAGTTTTGGCGCAAATGTCGGATCGGTAATGTCACCTGCTACAAGATGGATGCGATCGGGGCGATCGAGTTTTTGAGCCGCCATTTCAAGTTTTGAGAATGTTCTCCCATTCAGTACCACATTCGCCTGATTGTGCAAAAATGCTTCAGCAATGGCATAGCCCAAACCAGTTGCAGCGCCCGTGATAATTACAGTCTGAGTTGTCATACTATCTACCTCCAATTTAGTTCCAAGATTTGACTGTCTAGATGACTTTTTTCATTAGGAAGTTAATCCTGGACAATATCCCATTTACAATAAAGTTTGCCGTGCTCGTCAGATAACCAGCGAGAGGTGAGCCTTACTTGTTGCCTTTTAATTCCAAGCTGATGCTCTTGTCTGCTGTTTGTAGTTTGGGTTTCGAGGGTTGCTTGTCTCATGACTTTTCTCCGCTGAATGCCTTGCCGAAATTCTTTCACAGGCACTCCAGCAACACCCCAGTCTTCAGTCGCAACTTCATCAATGACAACGAATGTCGTTGCTGGTGTTTTATTTAGAACACGCACCAAAAGTTCTGTTACACCTTTGATGAGTTCAGCTTTTTGCTGTGATGTTGCACCTTCACGAGTGATTTTGATGTTTATATAGGGCATGGTTTGACCTCCCGCTAATTCCGGCTTGTTGGCAATATTGCCGTGTCTGCATGGATCGTGTAGTGAAAGACTTTGGCAATAATTTTCCATTCGCCCTCAAGCTGAATGAGGGTGAGTAGATCAATAAAATCTTTGGCTAGCATGGAACAACGCATTCGGGCGATCGCGGTTACAGCCCCTGCGAACTCGATCGAATCGATCGAAAATGTATAGGGTTCACCGGAAGATTCTGGGGGAATTCGTTGCTCAACGATTGGGAAATAGGAATGCATATCAAGATGCAATAGTTCTCCGCTAGATGCAGTGAAGTATTGAGCACTGGCATGAAACACGGTTGCCAAAAGAGCTGTATCACAACGATATAAAGCGTCATAATATCGCTTGAGCAGATCAACGATCGCGAAATATTCAATGCCGTAAACCTGTTTATCCACCGCATAGACCTGTGCTTGATTCATAGTTCCTCCACGCTTCGGGTTATCACAGCTTGAAGCTCATACTTTGACCATAACTCTTCACTCAAAAAAGATAAAGATCGATTTAGTTGAATAACTTTCCACCTATAGTGAATAATAGAGGTGGCGAGATGGGTCATTTTGTAAGTGATTTTCTATGGACAAATTAATTGCTCTGAACGTCTTTAGACGAGTCGTTGAGTTTGAGAGTTTTAGCCGTGCAGCAGACGCTCTGAACTTATCAAATGCATCTGTCAGTAAAAATGTCCAGGAACTGGAAAAAGAACTAGGAACCCAGTTGATCCATCGGACAACCAGACGTTTGAACTTGACTGAAGCAGGACGACTCTATTTTCAGCGAGTTTCCTCTATTCTGGATGAACTGGAAAGTGTTGAAGAATTTGTTTCCGATCTCTCGGTCAAACCTCACGGACTGCTTCGCGTGACAGCACCAATGTCTCTGGGTTTAACCCATGTAGCAACAGCGATTTATCAATTTCAATCAATTTATCCAGATATACGGATCGAACTCATCCTCAATGATCGCTATGTGGATCTCATTGAGGAGGGATTTGATGTGGGGATCAGAGGGGGCGGATTGGTCAACGATAATAGTCTGGTCACGCATCGAATCGGCGATATTCAACGAGTCGTTTGCGCATCACCGACATATCTGAAGCAGTATGGCGAACCCAAATCGCCGGAGGATCTGAAGAAGCACCATTGTGTGATTTACACGCTGGCGCGATCGCCCCATGAGTGGAGTTTTTGGCGAGGTCATGAAACAGTGTCAGTGCATGTTGATGGATCTTTAAAAGTGAACAATAGCCTTGCTGCAAGTCAAGCGGCTGTTGCGGGACTCGGTTTGATTTTTTTGCCTATGTTCACAGTCTTAGATGGATTGGAACGTGGGATGCTGAAAACTGTCTTGAAAGAATGGTCTACGGAACCTTTGACCCTGTATGCGATTTACCCAAAACATCGCCAACACTCTGGAAAACTTCAAGTATTCATAGACTTCATGTCGGAGGCTCTTGCATCAATTGCTGCCAGACTTTAACCTTTAGCAAGCCAACAGAAATACCGAGATTTACGCATAGTAATAACTCAGCAAAAGCAATGTATCAAGATCAATTCTTGACAACCGTACGATTACAAAATCAGAGGTCTAACGGTTAAAGTGAGCGGCGGCGAGTGACCTAGAACGTAGCGCGAAGACTCTCTACCGTCCGCTCCATTGTGTTGTTAGACCGTGCCTCACGAGTAACCTCTAATTTACGATCGACAAGGGTTCGATCTCAACAGAGCCGCCGTCAATAGTCTGAATTCGCTCGTAGCCGCGCAACAGTCGCATTCCAATCAGAGGAACTGTTTCCGACTCATTAATATAAATCTCGCGATATTGCCCATCCCAAATCACAAGCCCAATGTAGACCTCAAAAGTGCAAGAAGTTCCATCGCCCAAGGTTGCGACATCCCGCCCCTCCCAACTGAATCCCAAGGTCGAGATAATATCGGTTGGCAAGGTTAAAAAACCAGAAAATTCTGTATCAATTACGGCATCTACTAGCTGCGTTATCGCATTATTTTTGATCACAAGCGGCAACGTTGCCTCACAACTCTCATTCACACGCCCTCGCATCATTGCTTTGTTCTCAAGCTCCGTGCTCCAAAGTGATCCACTGCTGGATACCCAATGCGGACGAACCAGGTCTGAGGATCTGGTACTCGTGCTGAGAGTTGTTTCGAGGCTGCCAGCAGATCATCAGCGACCTCAAAAGCTCTGGTTTCGATGTCGATCGCCACAATTTTGCCGTAGTTGCCTTCCTCGACTTGCGATCGCACTTGAGATTCATAAACCTCATCGCCACGTCGAGCGAATTCTTCTTTGCTGTAGCGGGGTTGTCGAACTGTCATGGGTCTTATCTCATGCTAACTTCACCTCTTCATTCTATTTTAAGTTGGGTGATTACCCTTTTAGCTTTTTAGCTATAGAAGTTAGAGGGCAAACTACTCTGTCAGTGCATAAAAATAAAGGTGGGCATTGCCCACCTAACCACTATCTAATTGTAGGCCGTCTGGAATACCTGCTAATGCTGGACAATCAATCGTACGAACTTTATCCCAATTGAGGTTATTCTTGTTCATTACCGATGGAGAAAGGATGTGTCTCTTCTGTCCTTGATCCAGCAAATAGATTCGATTCCTTAAAGGATGATTGCTCTCTCCGCAGCGTACAAGCCGATTGTCGTTAGTGACAGGAGTCCCAGCAGTAATTGACACAGTATCTATAGCATTGAGGGATTTAGGAACAAACAGATTCTGGTAAACGCTTGGATTAAGAATGTGTCTGATGCAACCCTCATCAACCCAAAAGATCATGCCATTGCCCGGATTCCGAAGTTGTAGACCATTAAGGTCAGGACGAAGGCGAGTAGATTGAGCATTAGCAACTTGACCATTATTCACATTCAAACACTGCGTTACGCCAGCTAAGGCTACAACCATCGCACTTATAGGAACTGAACGGGCAAATTTTTGCTTCATACCGTCTCCTTGATTGCGGTCTAATGACCAAGCTCACCGGATGCGGATAATGTTTGCAACTCAGCTAATCAAATGAGGAATTCCGGTGCAGCGCCTCGTTAGACCGTGCCAAAGCAGTTACTCTGGAACCTTTGTGACAGTCCAAGTTCCGTAATCACCATTTGACACTTGAAAGTTTCCTGTTCCAACGAACGTATTGTCCTGCCTGCGCAATTCTCCAATGAATGTTTGTTTAGCAGGTTGGGAACCTCGGGTATGACTTGCAGAACCTACACATGCGATTTGATTAGCAGATGGGATGACGTGACCAGTACATCCTCCATAAGCGGTAGTACCTAGAGCTGGACCTTGGTCGCGTCCTGCAACAGAACCGTCACGTTCGATTCTGATTTTAAGACCTGTAGTTTGACCTTGTTTTGAAGAGTAGGTACCGACATACGTTCCTTCATAACTTATTGTTCCATCGGCAGGATTTTTTTTGGGATTACCCTGGGTTGTGCTGTGGAACCTGCCCAAGTAATAGGCAGGCAAAGAAATTAAGCCTAGCAAAAATAGGACACTTAGCAACCATTTGAGGCGCTTACAAGCTTCTGATTCTGGTCTAACAATTTCTACTTCTTCAGCCATAGTTCTCGAACCTTAGCTATCTACAAAATACCTGAACTGAAAATAAAGTAACCCTAAGTACTCACAGATTTGAACTAAGTCTAACTGGCACATAGTTGCAATGTCACTTGCAAGTAGTCGGAAAAAAGTCAGGAAAAAGTTAGATGCATCTCAAGATTCTTAGATCGCCCCTTTGCCAAGAATATGATCACTTGGTGTTTCTACCCTAGCCGATAACTTGTTAAATGCGCTCTGATAAACAACCTAAATGCGGTCTAACGACCCCGTTCACCCGCCGCTAGTAACCTCTCGGACTCATCGACCAACTTGATACGGTCGGCGTGCAACGGGATTGTTAGCTGGCTGGCACGGACTCAATATTGGCTATACCAAACTATAACTCTTCGCCGACTCTAGCGAAATGTCTGGAAGATGACAAAGCATCTCATCCCACGTACTCTGTGATTGCAATGCCTCCACGATCATCTGAAGTGGTTCAGTAAGGATCACTGGAAAATCTGCCTCCGCAGGAAGCTGAATCTTAAATGCCAACTGCTCTTGAGGTGGCATGAACTGGGCATCGACTCCTTCTTTATTACCTCTTGCATCAACCCGGTACCAACCCATTTCGGGCAAATAGATAGCATTAAACCCGTGCAAACTGTAAGGCGCGCCTTTATCATCAACACTTAATCGCTGATAACAAAACCCGGCTGGAATCTGATTTGCCCGTAATAGTGCAGCCAGCAAATGGCTCTTAGCAAAGCAGTAACCTGTTTTGTGTTGAAGCACATCTGATGCTCGGCAAGTCACAGGATTCATCTGATAGTCATAACTATGGAAAATCTCATCTCGCACCCATTCAAAGCACGCTTTTGCGATCGCCGTTGATGTTTTATGACCTGATGCAATTTGATTGGCAAGCTCGACGATTTCGGGATGTTGCCAATTAATAACTTCACTCGCTCTCAAGTATTCTTCCATGTCAATTACTAAAAACCCTGCAAGCCAATTCTAAGCGATTAACCGATAGCTTCAAAGGACTGCCATCACCCAGAAACGAAGCCAGCTAACGTTGCCCATCACCCGCCGCAGATATCCTATTGAGCTCAACGAAGAGACTCTAAACGGTTGGGTGCATGGGCGTTGTTAGACCGCACCTCCGCTACTGCTACCGCTTAAAATAGAGCATAGACAGGTAGCAAAAAGAAATTCAATGACTCAAACCCCGCAACAACCTGACCCTTTAGAAAGCAGAGTAATGGAGCCTTACAAAATTAATTTGCATAATCAATATCATTGCGATCCGTGCGGGAAGGTGGATCTAGATTTGAAGTTACTCAAGTTATTTTTGTAAGAGTCCATTTAACCGATCTGGAGCGCAATATGGTTGACATACGAGCAGCAGCAGAAGCACTTTCGCAAGTCACACAAATTCACCAGCAGAATTTTGAGACAGTGACGGCTGAATTTCAAATCCTTCGCCAGCGCCAACTTGAGAGTGACCAGCGATTTGAAGTGATGTTAGCTGAACTCAGGCAGATGAAGATTGATAGTGATGCTCGTTTCAATGGTTTGCAAACTGAAATCAATGGAATGCAGACTGAAATCCGGCGCATCCTTGATCGCCTTTTTAATTAACAGAATGGCGAGCAAGCTAGTCAGTAATGACAATCCTGTTGAAAAAGGACGAATGTTGCTCGCCATTCTGGATCTTGTTGTTTACCAACGATAACGAGCCGAACCACAATTAATACCTGTTTGTGGAATTCTAGGGTATCTAGATCTGGAGGATGCAGCCATTATGCTAGCTCGAACTCGTAGCTCACGAACACGACATTGCTGTTCTTGACAAGCTGACCTATCTCCTGCGTTACAGGCTTTTTGTAGGTGTGTATAAACATAGTATTCGTACTGTGCTCCTGCTTTACGATTATAGTCAACCCACTGACCTCCTTCCCGAATCAAATCTCCAGTTCGTTGCAGTTCTTGATTCACAGACGAACTGCTAGTTTGTAGCTAGCACAGGAGTTGTCAAAGTCAAACCAAACAATGTTGCTATTAGTACCTTCATGCTGTTTGCCTCTAAATGTCTCATAGCTGAACATCAATTAGCCTCTAGAAACTACCTTCACATAATTTGTGGGTCCGCCTCCTCTATAGTCAAGCAGTCTAACTTATGTTTAGACTGATCTCGTCTAGATAACCTCCCTGATTCGGGTGATTAG
>NZ_JBJPHT010000022.1:0-93162 GCF_052939475.1 Phormidesmis sp. 146-20 | reverse complement strand
GACCGATTTCCCCTCTAACTTTTCACCTTTGACACAAAACTATTGACATACCCTGGATTATTGCTTTGACTGGAGATACTACACTGGGCGATCGTCATCTTTGTTTCAAGGCAGGTATGAATGATTATCTTTGTAAGCCACTTCGACCAGTTGAATTGATTGCCGCTTTTAGTAAATATCTGTTTAGTCAACAGGTAAATCCACAGCTTGATCAATCAACACTTTCTACAACTAACCTCAGCGCTCCACATTCAGATTTGCCCACCCTCGATCTAACTATTTTTCAATTTCTCAAACAGATGAGCGGAGATAAGGCCGCGATCGTGCTTTCAGATTTTGCTCATCATTATTTGTCTGAGTTTTGTGAACGGTTACAGGTGATTCGTCTGGCGATCGAACTTGACGATACTCAAGAAGTTCGTAAGGTTGCGGGCATCCTCAAACTTAGCAGTACTGCTCTGGGTGCAACTCGCTTTTCTCGCCTTTGTCGGGAGCTAGAAATCGTAGCGCAAACCGAGTCCGTGGAAAAGTCTATCGAAAAAGTTTGGCAACTGGAAGCAGAACACCAACAGATTAAAGCCGAGCTTGAAAAACTTCTTGAAGGACTACAGCAAGCTTGAATGTCACACACTCAATTGAAATTGCACGTTCTTTAAAGTCACTTGACAGAGAATGCTCGATCGCCCTGCCAAAACCTCAGTAGAATCACGGTAAAAGAAAGTACGGGCAACGTGCTACTTCTTCATAAAGAAAGGGAACAGTAGAGGCTGTATGACTTAATTTCTCAGTAGATTCTGGCATACAGGCGTACTGATCAGTGATCCGGTTTGCTGATTTGAGCGCAACATCCCCGGTCAAAACAATCAGTTCTCACAACGTGAAGGTAAGACGATGAGTGATATCACAAAGGACGAAGTGCGGGAAAAGCTCGGCAACATTGACCAGATTCGAGACATCATTTTTGGGACACAGCTACGCGAATACGACAACCGACTCGGTAAAGTTGAATCCGACATTTCAATGCTGCAACAAGAGATGCGCGATCGCATTGAGCAAATCAAGTCCGGCTTTTCATTAGAACTCAAGGCTAGTGTGGAGTCTCTAGAGAAAAAACTGAAATCATACAATTCATCCACTCAAGAAGAATGTATTGATCTGCGTCAACAAGTCGATCGGCTCAACAAAAAATTCTCTAATAGTGTGCAGATCTTGGACGAAGCGATCGATGCTCACACTTCCTCAATTCGCAGTGAGTTAATTGAATCTAAAGCCAAACTTCAAGACGATGTGGGTGCCCTGAGAGATCTGGTGCTAGAAGAACTCGATCGCCGCTTTTCACAACTGCGAGAAACTAAAGTTTCTAAAGACGACATTGCAGAAACGCTGTTTGAATTAGGAATGCGCTTGAAGGGCACCGAGTTTATTCCCAAACTGCGAGAAGTTGCTAACGGCAATGGTAATAGAGAAGAACATGTTCCTCTTTTGGCCACACGCAAACTTGCAGAAGAGTTAACTCATCATTAAAGCCTTATGCAGATAGATAGCTGGGGTGCTGCAACCGTGCCCCAGTTCGTCTAATCATCGTCGCCCTACTTGCGCGTGTTGCAATTCTCTGCCTCAAGCGTAATGAGGAGTTTGGTCAAGGAGAAAGACAAACATGACTCAGGCAAAAGATTCTACCCCTGAATCGGCACTAACTCAGGATGAAGCACTGCAAGTCGATCGCCTGCTCAGTCTACTGGTTGACCTCAAAGTCATTGATTCACCTCAAACACACTCCATAGCTGCTCATAGCGACATTACAGAAGTTGAAGTTATCGAAGAAGTTGAAGTTATTGAAGAAGTTGAAGTTATTGAAGAAGTTATCGAAGCAAAAGCTAAAGAAGAAAGTACAGACACTTTTGTTAACTCCAATTTTGAATCATCCATTGAAACATCTCCTCATTTACAGGATGAACAACTGTCGTTTGATTTCGATCGCCTCAATGACTCTGTGACACTTGAGCGACAGAAAGTTGTGTTGAGCGAGTCAGACCGATCGCGTCACGAACCCTCAGAACTCCTGGATCTACTCATTCCCTGGGTTGTAGAACTTCTGAACCGTACCGTTGTCCAATCTCAGGCAGAAGTCATTCAGGCATTGTCGCCAATCATCGATCGTGTGATCGAAGAGCGGGTTACAGAAAATCAAACCAGCATGGGGACGGCGTTGGCTCCAGCGATTCCTTCAGCAATTACTCAACAGATCGCAAATGCTCCCGAAGAGATGTCTACAGCGATCGCACCTACGATTGGTAAAGCACTCAAAAAGCAAATCGAAATTGAACAAGATTCTGTTGTCGATGCGCTGTATCCAATCATTGGCGGCACCATTTCTAAATACCTCGCGGAAACAGTTCGAGCCATTAATCAACAGGTCGAAGACACGCTAAGCGTAGACGGGATCAAGCGAAAAATTCGCGCCAAAGTGCAGGGAGTTTCTGAAGCAGAGCTAATTTTGCGAGAGGCAATGCCTTTCACGGTGCAGGCAGTGTTTCTGATTCAAAAAATGTCTGGACTCGTAATTGCTGATATTCAACGCACCGACAGCGAGCGCCTAGAGTCTGACATGATCGCCGGGATGCTGACTGCAATTCGTAGCTTTGCGAATGACTGTATTGTGCAATCGAGCGGCGTTTCAGAACTCAATGAAATTGACTATGGTGCCTCCAAAATTCTCCTTGAAGTAGCGGGACACTGTTATCTAGCGATCGTCGTGCGCGGTGAGCCTCCCAACTCATTCATGCCCACTGTCAGAAGAACGCTCAGTCATTTAATTCAAGATCAGGGAGGGGCGATCGAGCAGTTTGATGGCAATCCTGATGCAGTCCCCGCAGTCGTGAATACAACATTAGAAGCGCTGAGAGATACCCATGCAGAAAAGTCAGTAGCAGTCAAAAAAGGGGCTTCTCCTCTGTTGATGGTTGGATTGACTGTTGTGAGTCTAATTGTGATTCCTTTTGAGTTTTTTCAGTATCGCGATGGCGTTCATCGTCAGATTACACAGACGGCCACCACAGCATTGTTATCAACTCCAGAATTAGCGGTCTATCGTCTCAATGCTGAAGTCAATTCTGGCAAACTCAAACTGCTCGGACAGGTGCCCAACCTGGCATTACGCCAAAAAGCCGAACAAGTTGTCAGCCAAGTTACACCTAAAGAGTGGTCGATCGAGAATCAAATTCTGGCCGTCGAAGTGCCCCCTGATCCCATGCTCACGTCAGCAGAGGTCAAGCGAGTGGCGGCAAGCTTCAATCAAATCGCTGGCATTGCCATTTCGACCCGGTATCTCGCAAATCAGGTCACGATCGAGGGCACCATTAGCCAGGGTGCAGATGCCGCCGTGATCACTCAAGCCTTTGCGAGAATTCCAGGAGTCAAGTCGGTTTCTAATACAGTGCAGGTGCAACCCGATCGTCTGGAAACTCGATTCTACTTTTCGTCTGCTTCGACCACGTTAAACTCAGATGATTTGAGGAAAAAAATCCCTCAAGTTCACGCATTTCTCAAGCAGCAATCAAGGACTCGTTTGCACATCATTGGGCACAGTCAACCGAGTGGGAATGCGATCACCGATCAGTCCCTGGCCCTAAAACGCGCTCAGTCCGTCCAGAAAGCGCTGATTGGTCTGGGCATTGATCCGCGTCGTCTACAAATTGCGGGCACGATCGAGCTTCCACCGGGCGTTGACGCGACCCAGCCAGCCTGGTTAAGTCGGTGTGTAGTGTTGGAAGCGATCCCAATGACGAGTCTCACAGCACAGAGAGAACAATAATGTTGACTTATCAAGCTACACTGATTCAGTCAAACGGTGAAAATCAACCAGTCATGACTACGATTTCTAAAAAGATCTGCCTTGTCGGTGATTTTGGCGTGGGTAAAACGAGTCTGATTCGTCGTTTTGTCGATCGTCAGTTTAGCGATCGGTATCTTTCAACGGTTGGGGTCAAAATTTCTCGTAAAACAATCGAGTTTCCTGCCCAAGACCTACAGCTTTTGATTTGGGACATTGAAGGAAATACTCGATTTAAGGCGATCGCACCTACCTATCTCCAAGGCGCAAAGGGAGCAATCATTGTGGCTGATGTGACGCGCGAAGAAACTCTAGAGCATTTGACTCAACATATTCAACAGTTTCTCACAGTTAATCCTCAAGGCGCGATCGTCGTGGCTTTGAATAAGTCTGATTTGATTGAGGCTGACACGCTGACTAGACTTCTACAGCTACACCAATTTGCTGAACAACCCCACATTGTGGGCGCTTATTCGACCTCAGCAAAGACAGGTGGACAGGTCGATGAAATTTTTCAACAGTTGGCTCAGTCGATTTTTGAAATGTAGCAAGTCTCAGTTCAATAACTTCGGATTCGATAAAACAATTTAGATCACATACATCATTGTTAATTTAATATTCAGATTTAATATTCATCTAAATCCACTTTTGAAGCAATCGCTCTTTAACGCTGCTCTATTGATTTTTGATTTATGACGTTACCTCACTCTCAGCCCAATCTTTTGAGCAGATTTCTCACTCCTAGCCATATGGAATGTCTGGTTATTGATCGCGATCTGACGATCGTAGAGGCCTCTGTGGGCGCTCAGAGATTTGCAGACTGTCCTGACCAAGTGAGTCCTGGTGGCGATGTCCGTCATGGATTTCCTGAGCTAGTCGGATTAGAAGACATGTTGAGCGCGATTTTGCAAAAACAACACTCCACTTTTGAACTTAAAGGAATCCTGCGGGCACTTCAAACTGACGGATATCAGCCTGCTTCGATCTACCTGGATTTACACATTCTCGAACGTCAGGTCGATCGTGACTTTGAAGACAAGCTGATCATCCTTCTCGAAGATGTTACAGAACGAATGATTTTAGAACAAGCACTCGTCCAAAGTGCAAACGAGTCTAATCTATTTCTAAAAACGCTAACCGCTTCCAAAAATTATATCGATCAAGTCATCAACTCAATGCCAGACGCATTACTTGTGACAACGCTATCAGGAACGATTAAAACCATTAATCCTGCTGCCCAAGCGCTATTTGACGATCGTGACTCTGCCTGTGTAGGCCAGCCCATTTCTACCCTTTTGCCAGACGAATATTTTACCCATCCTGGCACTCAACTTTCTGCGACTCCTCTTCCGATCAGTGACTTATTTACAGATGTAGAAGCAGTCTGCCAAACCAAAACTGGCAAAAAGATTCCGATCGCCGTTTCTTGTGCAATCACTCAAGGAGAAATTGAAGATTTTCAGGGCTTTGTTTATACCATTCGAGATATCACCGAGCGCAAACAGGCGGAACTTGCTAAGAGTGAGTTTTTGGCCATGATCAGTCACGAAATTCGCACCCCGATGAATGCCGTGATTGGCATGACCAGTTTACTTTTAGAGATGATACTCACCCCCCAACAGCGAAATTATATTGAAATTATTCGCAGCAGCGGCGATGCATTACTAACCATTATCAATGACATTCTTGACTTTTCTAAAATTGGTTCTGGCAAACTAGAGCTAGAAGAATACCCCTTTAATGTCCGAACTTGTGTTCAAGAAGCAGTCGATTTACTGACCCTCAAAGCCGCAGAAAAAAATCTGAGCCTTCGCTTTTTAGATTCACAATCATTGCCGTCGATCGTCGTAGGAGACGTAACACGACTGAGACAAATCCTGGTGAATCTGTTAGGAAATGCAATTAAATTTACCAGAGCAGGCAGCATATCTATCTCAGCGATCGCCCGTGAAATCAGTGATTTGAATCTGGTTGAGATTGAGTTTGCAGTCAAAGATACCGGAATTGGTATTTCATTAGAGCAGCGCGATCGTTTGTTTCAAGCCTTTAGTCAGGTTGATTCTTCGATCACTCGACAATATGGAGGAACGGGGTTAGGGTTGGCCATTAGCAAACAATTAAGTGAGTTGATGGGTGGTCGCATTTGGGTCGAAAGTCAGCCCAATCAAGGCAGCACATTTTACTTTACGATCGTCGTCAAAAGAGTTTTAGAAGTCACCTCAAAAGCAACCGTTTCTACAGCCAGAAGTGTTGAAGAATCTCTACAAACTGACCTAAAGTTTGCCCAACATCCTCTGAGAATTTTGTTGGCAGAAGACCATCTGGTTAACCAAAAAATGATGGTGCTAATTCTGCAAAATATGGGTTATCAAGCAGATGTTGTGAGCAATGGGCTAGAAGTTCTGGACGCGCTACGCCGACAGCCCTACGATGTCGTTTTGATGGATGTGCAGATGCCAGAAATGGATGGACTCGCCGCCACTGAGCAGATTTGTCAAGAATGGACGCTCCAGACTCGCCCACGCATTATCGCCATGACCGCCAACGCCATGCAGAGCGATCGTGAAGAGTGTCTCGCGGCTGGTATGGATGACTTTTTGAGCAAGCCAATTCGAGTTGAACCCTTGATCCAAGCGTTAAAGCAGTGTCGTAGACAGATCAATTGTGAGGAGGGAGGCGGAAGCCGAGAGGAGATAAGTCAACCTGCATCTTCGATTCTTGAGCGTGAGGCACTGGAATCCATTCAAAGAATGTTAGGAGACGATGCTCAAGAAGTGTTGTCAGAACTGATTGACTGTTATTTGACAGAGGCTCCCAAACTGCTGCAAGCCATGAGTGACGCGATCGCTCAAGCCGATTCGGTTGCGCTCAGGCGCGCTGCTCATACACTCAAGTCAAGTAGTGCTTCTCTGGGCGCGGTCTCGCTAGCTCAACTTTGTGAAAATGTGGAAGCGATCGGTAAATCAAATACTTTTATCGGAAGTGCAGACAAGGTGTTGCAACTACAGATCGAATATGAACAAGTTAAAGTTGCTTTGAATCACCTGCAAAAAAAGTCCTGCTAAATCTACATTTCAGCATTATCTCGGCTGACACTGTACCTTCGATAACCCTTAATAGAAAGTGACATTGGTCTGATCAAAGATTTAATTCACTAAAAGCAGTTCTGCTGGCTAGATTAACTTTGCAAGTTATGTCATCCACAGTTCTATTCACGATTTACTCTCTAATCTTCAGCGCATAACGCTGCTAATCCTCTCCATGTTTCGGATTTTAGTTATTGATGATGATCCTTTTACTCGACTCCTGTTACAAAAGACGCTTCAGGGTCAGACCTATGATGTGATTTTGGCGGATAGTGGGGAGGATGGCATGACCAAAGCTCTCAAGTTTCGTCCAGCCTTGATTATTTGTGATTGGCAGATGCCAGGAATGGATGGACTGGAAGTTTGCCGCTGGGTCAAGACGACTCCTGAGTTGGCCCACACGTTCTTTATTTTGCTCACGACTCGCACCGCTGTTCAAGATCGGGTCACAGGGTTGGATGCAGGGGCCGATGATTTTCTCTGCAAACCGATCGAAGGGATTGAGCTACACGCCAGAGTTAGAGCAGGATTGCGCCTCTATCAAGTTTTTCATGCCCTACAAAAGTCGTCTCAAGAATTACAAATTCAAAAGCAGATTTTAGAAGCCCAGTTTGCCGAAGCTGCGGAATATGTGCGATCGCTCCTTCCAGAACCCATGACCGGAGAAGTGACGATCGACGCTCGTTTTTTGCCGTCCAAACAGTTGGGGGGTGACTGCTTTGACTATTACTGGCTTGATCCTGATTTTTTGATGATCTATTTGATTGACGTGTCTGGACATGGGTTAGGGTCAGCGCTGCCTTCGGTATCGGTGCAAAACTTATTGCGATCGCAGTCCTTACCGGGCGCAAATTTTTATCGGCCTGACATTGTACTGCAAGCGCTCAATGAAGCCTTTCAGATGGACAATCAAAACGATCAATACTTCACCATCTGGTATGGCATTTACAATCGTCCCAAGCGCCAGCTTTTTTATGCCAGTGCAGGTCATCCTCCTGCAATTTTGTTGTCTAATGTGGAAGGGGCAGCCCCTCAAGTCAAGCAGCTTAAAACGCGCGGCAACCCGATCGGTATGTTTCCAGATGCAAAATATATCAGCGATCGCTGTGTTGTCGATGAATCCAGTACGCTCTATATCTTCAGTGATGGCATCTATGAAGTCAATCAACCCGACGGCAGCATGTGGGGGTTAGATGGCTTTATTGATCTGTTGACAGACCCTGATACCGCCATCCATAACAATCTGGATCATCTTCTACAAAAAGCCAGAGTCATGAACAACAGCGAACATTTTCAGGATGATTGTTCTGTGCTGCAAGTCAAGTTTAATGGCAGTTAACTTTGGGCGGCTAAAGTCAATAGTCTGAAGTCAACAAATAGATCGCAAATTGACATTGTTGCATTCAGTGCTGCACTAAAAATTATTTACGATCCACTGAACCCATGTGTAGAAGATGGTGTTTTATGGGGCAGGGTTTAAGAAAATGCTTTTTGTATTGATAAACAGTTGCGATGAGTTGCAAGATCAGCCGGACATCGGTAGTTAATTGTCCAGTGGTGTTTCTCTCTCAACTTTCGCATCAATACGCCGCCCCAATGCGCCTCACGCTCTAATGGGTGAGAAAATTGTCGATCGACACTCTCCAACAGAGCTTCAAAATCAAACGGACACCCCTCATCCCAAATCGAAATATCTAACTGATCTGAGAAAAGCTTGACGGTCAGGTCGATCGGCGTTGAGACAGGCAAAGATTTGTGAGCATGACGAATGACATTAGTTAGTCCTTCCATTATGGCAAGCTTTCCCTGCATCCAGAAATCACACGGAAGGGGAGGTTGGTTAAATTGCTCAAACCACTGCATCACTTGATCGACTTCATCTAAGTCTGTCTTAACCTGAATATGAGCCTCTCGAATCAGTTGGTGATGTTCCTCAAAATTTGGCATGACCCGCACCTGAACCAATATCACAATTCGACTAACCGTGCCACAGCACCAAAATTTAATGAAGCGCTAACTCTCACCTTCATTATTCTAGATATCTCGACTAAAAAGCACCCTTGTTCTTTGTAAAAATCACTAGAATGGTCTGCAAAATTAGCTTCAAGTCATAGACTAAATTCCAGCGTTCTTGATAGCGTAGATCCAGTTGGATCACGTCTTCAAAGTTAGAAACCTGCGATCGCCCATTCACTTGCCATTCCCCCGTCATCCCAGGTTTTACATCTAGCCGCTGCCAATTGGGAACTTCGTAGCGATCAACTTCATCAGCCGTCGGGGGGCGCGTTCCAACCAGGCTCATATCGCCAAGTAGAACATTCCAAAATTGGGGCAGTTCGTCTAAGCTCGTCTTGCGTAAAAATCGCCCCACTCTGGTAATTCGGGGATCTTGAGCATTCTTGAAAAATGCACCTTCGACCTCATTTTTGACCTGTGATTTGAGCGCCTCAGCATTGGTGACCATTGATCGAAACTTCCAGAGTTGAAAGCGTCTGCCCATCCAACCACAGCGGGTTTGTCGAAAAAAGATTGGGCCAGGACTATCTAATTTAATGGCAATCACAATCGGCACAAACAACAGTGCCGTAATGCCCAAACCAACCAGCGCACCAAGAATATCAACGATTCGTTTTACTTTCGATCGCACAGATGGATGCGTAATCGGGGGACGATGCTGCGATCGACAAGTAGCAGTAGGCGCAAGGGCTTGAGTCGCGGGTTCGATTTTGAGAATATCATCCAGATCGGCCAGAGAAAACGCCATTCTCACTTCAGGGTGAACGCTCCACAAGATCACCTCAGCGGGAATCGACTGGGCTAATCGCAGACAGCTAATCAAACTGCCAATCCCACTACTGTCGATAAAGGTGGTGTGACCAAAATCAAGAATCATTCGAGTAGGGTTTTCTTGCATCAGTTGTTTGCATTTTGTTTTAAAGGCGATCGCTTCCGTCACCGTCAAACGAGAGGGCAACTGTACAAGATGAGTTCCATTTGTGATCGTGACCGGAAATTCAATAGGTTGACTAGCCATAGTATCAAGATAAAAGGGGGTGAATGATCAATACAAAATGATCAATACAAAGTGAATGATCTAGCCTTCAGGTTCAGGACTCCCACAGCGGATCAAGTGCTACAGGTTTGAATGTCCATCGGGTGAGGTTGATTAAAGCGGGTATGGAGTCGATCGCATAAAGCGACAGCAGCCGTAGTCGATAAAGCAGACAAGGAGGCACTTTGAGGAGACTCTAGAAATCGAGTTAAATCTCCAGGTGACCAGGCAACCGTTGCACCCGCTTGTGACAGGGCAGTAGCTAACTCAACTTGATGATCGTCAACATGCTCTTTAAACCGATGGCTACGCGGAACTAGAATATAAGGCTTGCCAATTTCTTCGAGCAGTAAAATCGAGCCTTCTCCACAGTGACTAATCACCAGTCTCGCTCGGTTAATCAGTTCTGCAAAACGATCGCTTCTCAGAGATTGATAGACCAAAACGCCTTGAGGAAGATTGGTACAAGATCCATATTGCACAATCACTTCTTCTTGAATAAATCCATGAATTAGTAATGTCTCAACCCAATTCATCAAACGGTTAAAGGGATATTGCTCCGTTCCAACAGTGACAAAAATCATCGCGATTACCTATTTTCCTGAATATTTAAAACTCGACAGGTGCCATTCCTTCAGGCGTGACTTTTTGAGGATTGATCAATTCTGCTTGAGGGTAGCGCAGTTGCAATTCTGCCCAATGAACATACAGCACACTGACAAAAGGGCGTGCAAGTTTGGCAGACAGACTCAAGTCAGTGACCCGCGTGATCGATTCGACAAAGACCGTTTGACTCCCCAACAGTTTAGCGATCGCTAGAAAAGGCACCGCAACCCCAGCCCCCGTCGAAATCACCACATCCGGTCGATCGCGCCTCAATACCGTCCACGCTAAAACTAGATTTTTTAACAGATTGGGAAAATTGCGATTAGTCGGACTCCAAGCCCAGTCTACTTTTTCGCCCTCTAGAGACGCTTCTGTAACGGGGGTGCGAAAGGTCACCCAACGGCGATCGCAAGTTTCCCAAAACGATCGCAGCTGATAAATTGCTTTGAAATGTCCGCCTGCCGAGCACACCAATAAAACTTTCATTAGCCTGACACTCCTGATACCTGTTCTTGTAAGATTTGCCGCTTTTGACTGGCTCCTGAGATTTTGAGGGCGATCGTTTCACTCCAGCGATACAGCGGTTTGGGCAATAGCCAGAGTAGATAAGCCGCCACCAGCGTGATCAAGGTTTTGCGCGGTTCCTCTAACAAGATTTGCCAGCGAGTTTGCAGCGATCGATGAAACAGTTTGACAGCCATCGCTCCATTTTGCATTCGGACACAGCGACGGGCGAGATAGCGCAGTTGGTAGGCTCTAGCCGTGTTTTCCCATTGAGCGACTACTTGAGGGGCATAGGTGCGCGTTTTGGCGATGACCTTTTCCCAGGAGTCAAGCTGCTTCATCACATTGGCCGAGAGGCTTTCAGAATTAACTCGATAGAGGGTCAGCGCGTCGGGAATGCCTTCGATCTGCCACTGCGTTTGTAAGACAATCCGAATCCAGCATTCAATGTCTTCTGACTGACGAAACTGATCATCAAAATAAAAGTCTTCTACATGACCATAGAGATTAGCCGCATATTTAATCTCTTCAAACACCTGACGACGAATCAGAGGAGCCGATCCATTCCCGATCGGGTTGCGACACATTAAATAAGGAGCCGTGATGTCCCGCAGTTTAGGCATTTGATAAGTCCCCAACGGCTTGCCCGACTCGTCAATAAACGCAGAGCGACTAAAGGTAACGCCTACATGCGGCGATCGTGCCAAATGACCCACCAGCTTTTCTAGTTTTTCAGGCAACCAGAGATCGTCACTGTCAAGTAGAGCAATATAGTCGCCTTGAGCATTGCGAATTCCAGTATTTCTCGCGCCTGCCAATCCACGATTTTTTTGGTGAATGATCCGAATGCGAGGGTCTTGGAACTGGCGACAAATCTCAACACTGCGATCAGGCGACTCATCATCAACAATCAAAAACTCAAAATTCGTGTACGTCTGCGCTAACACTGAGCGAACCGTTTCAGCAACATAGTTTTCAACGTTATAGACAGGCATAATGACAGAGACTTTGTTCATAAGAGATTCGGGTAGTGATTAATCTGAAATTACTAGGTAGAACACTGAATAGACCAGTGATTTAGCAGTGTGAGAATGCGAAACAATCCATAAGGAGAATGAGTGTGACACATTCCTTTGGCGGTCAGGGTTGCAGGTTTTGCCCAGTCACTGAGAGGAATGCTCCAGGGATCGCTCCCCCACAAGGCGGTAATCTGTTGGCGATCGTCCTCAGAAACGCTTTCCCATAACTCTCTCAGCGTCGGACTGTGAACGGCATACCAACCCAAGTTGCTCCAGGAGCCGTCAGTGGCAGGACTGTTTTGCACTTTTGGAGATTTGACCCATCGCCGCTGTATCCAGCCACTTGCAAAGATCAGCAGTTTCTCAGTATGAGAGGCACCCGGCCGCCAGCCCCGATTGGCATCGACGATCGACGTTCCACAAATGCGAGCGACGACTTGGCTCCAGAGAGTGGCGTTAATTTTCCATTGAGGACGAGTTTGGCTGTAGCAGTCGGCGATCGCGCGATCAGCAAGAAAAATATCATAGGGTACGATGCGAAACATCATGTTGTCAGATAGTCCTGGTTGATAGCACCCTGGTCGGACTCGTCGATCTTCTACTTGCAGACGCTGTTCATCGGTGCGAAGTTTTTGAGGTAGATCACCAAACCAGTTTTGTAAACGCTGGTCGATCGCTTCTGCAAATTCAGGCGGGGCAGGTCGAGGCGGGTCTTCCATTAAGAAGCCTCTAACAGCAGTTTCATCAAACTGAAAAAACGGAAGATTGCGCCCTAAAAATTGCACATAGCGCTGCTCAAGACAGGCTCCCTTAAACAAATCGTCTACTGGAAATGCAGCCAATACCGTTTTGGCTCCCAGCTTTTGTATCGTCTCTAAAGTGCCTAAAAAATGATTGTCTTCGACCGACCACATCGCACCCGAAATCTCGACTCCCTGACGCATCCAGCGGGGATAGTAATCTTTATCCCTGGCATAGCCTACATACTCGACACCCGAAGCCTCACAGAGTTGTTGAGCGATCGCAGACTCCCGATTTGGAACGTCATAGAGATTAACTCCATACATACTAGAGGAATCATTTGCAGCAAAAGGAATCACGCGAGAATCCATACCGCCACTCACATAAGTCACAACGGGAGAAAGACGAGGTAGCGTGCGGATTTTGATTGCAGTTTGAACGGCTTCAGTCAAGTTATCTACTGCATGATCGAAGCTAGAAGCGAATCCAGTTTGAAAGGGTTGCCAGTAGACTCGATGACAGGAAGTAGAATCCTTGAGTTGCCAGCACCAATGACTCGCAGCACCTGCATATTTGATTTCGTTGTAATAGGTGTGAGGAGGCGTAATTTTCCATTCCCGCAAAAACTCTGCCATCGATACACGATCAGATGTTGTATGAGTTTGAGAATCATTAGCGATCGCATCGGGGAACGTCGAAACTATACAGTTCTTAGCTGACTCAGCACAATATAGAAATGTTGGATAGAAACCAAAATGATCAGTTAGTAAATGAACAGTTTGCTCCCGTGGATCGTAAATGAGGACAAGTGCAGAGCCATTAAATCGTTCGATTGCAGCAACGCCACCAGACAAGTAGCGATCAAGCAGCAGACGATTACTCAAACCTCCCGTAAATTGACTTAGCCCTTCAGCCCGTGACCAGTCTGACTCTTCCCAAGCGACCCGCCCCGACGTAATGACACGCACCCCCGTTTCAGCATGATAAGCAGGCGCAAACAAGTCAGAGGGATCATGGCTCACCCAAGCGATCGCTAAATTTTCCTCAACGATCGTCTCCACCGATTCCCCTGGAAAACAGATTAGACGATCAACGGATTGTTGAATGCGATCGCGATCAGAATGACCCAACATTGCATATAAGCCTGCCATTTCTCTAACCTTACTTCCGTTTACCTGACACTCTTAATCAACCGACACCTGATGCGGCATTTTTTACGCGACTGATTGACTCAACTGATACACTTTATGCTCAAAAAAGTTAACCTAGCTGACTGGTAAAAGTTGACTTTCCAAATCCTGCAAACCCGCCCACAGCAAACTTTCTCAGGTTCTCTTCTAGATTTACTTACACGACTTTAATGCTTTCAAATCGCCTAAAGACATAGCGAGTTGTCCACAAGGTAAATAAAGTCTGAAACACAACGTGGGTCACTAAAACAGAAATTGCAACACCCAAAACATGCCAGTGAACTCCAATCAGCAAACCTGCTGCAAAAATACCTGTAAACATACAGCTTGCTAATAAATCTAAACCTGGCTCACCTACTGCCAGCAACACCTGAGAAGCCGCATCTGCGAACGGGCGCGTGATAGCTGATAAACAGATTAAAATTAAAATTGGAATCGCTGCAATCCACTTTTGACCGAATACAAGCGGAACATAAATAGGAGCCAAACTAGATTGCAATAGGACGACGGGAATGATAATTAATGCGATCGTCCTAAAGCTGCTCAGATAACGCTGGCGAAACTGCAACCAATTCGATCGCACTGCACACAAATGAGGAAACAGCGCTGAGTTGATGGCATTGATAAAACTCAAGCTAATTCCCAACCCCGCATTAAAGGCAAAGTAGTAAACGCCCAACTCTTCGATACTAATAAACCAGCCTACAATCAAATAATCTAAATTGTTGCGGAGGGTTTTGAGAAGCTCGATGCCTAAGACGCTGCGCCCAAAGCGAGCAATCTCCCCCCAATACTGAGTCGAAAAGCCTTGAGTCGGCCGCCAGGGGTGACTTCTGTAGTAAATGATCACCCAAATGGGAGCCACTAAAAGTTTGGGCAACACGATCGCCCACATGCCCCATCCTAAAGCCGCAAAGCAGGCAGTTAATAAATTATCTAATGAAACCTGCAATACATTGGTAACGGCTGTGACCTTCAGTTTATTCTCACGCTGGATCAGGATCGACTGTACATAGGCAATCGGAACGATTAAATAAACAAGTGCGATCGTGCAAATGGGAAGAATCAAGCGATCGTCACGGTAAGACCATGCAATTAGAAACGCTGCGATACATTGAGTGATGAATAGACTGAGATAGATAATCCAATTGAGCCAGTAGGCCGCGATCGATAGCTCCTCCAACCGTTCTTCTTCGACTTGAATGAGTTTTGAACCAATCCCAAACTTAGTAAATACTTGAACAAATTCATTAGTCGTCAACACAACGGCCGCTAGACCATAATCATAGGCTGTTAAGAAATGAGCCAGCGTGACAGTCGTGCCCAGACGAAACACTCGAATGATTACTTCTGAACCACTCAGCCAACTCAAATTACGAATAAATTGGCTCGAAAATTTTTGCTTAAAAAAACTAGTTACGACTTTAAGAGCGTTCACGGGAGCATCCCCACAAGTTAAAAATCTGTCTGAGGTATTGCACCAATTTGAATTTAGAATTCCCAACTTATGGGAATGATCACCTCAAGAATTCAAGGTTTTTTTGAGCAACCCTTCCCAAGAACTGACATACATTTCCCAGGCATTTCTCACGGATTCGCGCCCATTATTTCCCCAAGTTTCTAATGTCTCGGCTGGGAGAGCCGCGATCGTTTGTATTGCATCTGCTAGCGATCGTGGATCATCTGGTGAGACCAAAATTCCACAATTCTGAATCTGCTCACTGAGTCCATCCACATCAGAGACAATCACAGGTTTACCTGCCGCTTTGGACTCGACGCAGACATTGCCCCAAGGCTCCCAGCGAGAAGGAATCACCACGACATCACAGGCAGATAAAAAGGCAGGAACATCTTGAACAGTGCCCCAAAATTTAACGTTGGTTTGCCCTTGAGCGAGTTGTCTGAGCAGGGCTTCATCTTCACCATAGCCCCCTAGATTGAGTTGCAGATCGAGGTCGGATACGAGACGAAATGCCTGCAACAAAACATCAAATCCCTTCTGCTTAGAAAAGCGACCATAGGCACCCAAAACGAATGGCTGGTTAAGAATTTTTGAGGGCACTGTAAAGTTCTTCTGACAAACACAGCACTGATTAATTAACGTGAGTTTTTTAGGGCAAACTAGGTGGTTTTGCTGCATCCATTTTTGCTGCCCTTCAGAGATAGAAACTACTTGATCGACCACTCCGTAACAAAGCCTGAGCATGAATCGAAATCGAGCTAAATTTTCAACATTGTGCGCTTCAAATCCAGCCGAGTAGTGGTGTTCGTGAATGACTAAGTGTTTGGTGTAGAGCTTGATTAGAGATAGATTGAGCGATCGCTTCCAGGAACACGGATTGCGAAAGATCACAATGTCAGGATGATTGGTTTGCAGAATCGGTAACACTTCATGCGATCGCACTACTCTAAACTCAAACTCATCGCCTAATCGAGACTGTGACAAACAGCGCATCGTTTGGGTGACACCGCCGATACTATGGTCATCCAGTACTTGTAAGATTTTTGGTTTCATGATCAATTTCAATAGGGGCAAAAATTTTAACGGGTTCCTTAAAGGCAATCCCCATGATGATGAGAGCGGGGTAAAAAAGGTAAGCCAAAATTTCTAAGTTCTCGCCAAAGGTGTAGAGAAATAGAATAAACACCATACTCAACCCCAGTCTGGCTACTCTACTAGATTGAGACTTCACCGCCAAATCAACAAAGCTATAAGCCAGTGGAATCGCCAGCGCAGCAAACCCAACCAGCCCTTTGACATAGAGCAACCCAAACCAGGAATGATGCGACCCGATCGGCATAAATTCAACTAAATGCGGCCCCGGTTCAACAATGCCATGTCCCCAAATCGGGGCTTCTGTTTGCCATCGTTCAACCGCAATTCTCCCCAAAGCTTCTCGAACTCGCGAAGAGGCGGCTCTAGCGGATTTGAACTTTTCTTTGAAGTCCTGTAAGGCTCCTAAAATAGTTGGTGAAACGATTCCGCCAATCCAAGTGAGAACGCCTAAACCAATTAGGGGAACCGGACGAGACAAACTCGATAATGTGCGCGTGATTACCAGTACAACGGGAAACGCCAACAACGCTAAACGAGACACCGAAATTACACACATAAAAATTGATCCAGCGATGCCTAAAAACCGCCATTTGGGATCTTTTTCCTCAAGCGCTAAGAAGAAGTAGACATTACCCATAAAACCGAGTGCAGGGGCCCAGGGGGTAAACAGTCGCCACCGGGGTTGACCATTACTGGGATCAATTTCATAGAGGCTGGGCGCAAAAAATTCGGGGCCGGGGCCACCAATCAACCGGAGTGGTGATACATAAGGAGACGGTGGTAAATGCGCCAGATACGCTAAAAAGAATAGTGGGAACAACACAAGCGTTTGCAATCCAATAATGCAGGCGATTCGATAAAGCAACTGCGGTCGGATCTTCATCGCGCCCACTAAAGGAAACACAGCTAACAATGCCCAACCCTTTGCCCACCCGATCGACGACTTGATGATCATGCTGGTTTCTAGATTGAAATCTAAATGACCCATAACCAGGGCCACTTCCATCATCAGCATTCCAGCAATCCACACCCAGGTCGCCCACGGGATGCGAATCTGATCTTCTAGCGGCGTGTCATCGGTCTGGTTCCACAACTGACCAATTAGATCGCCAAATAAAATCCAGCCGACCACCGATCCAACGACATACAATCCTCCAATAATAAAGAACCCATACGTCCACAGCAGGCAGTACCACAGAACTTTCTCAGAAAAATTTTCTGGTTTGATCATGCCTTTTCACTGCCCAACGTGGGATCGATCGGCAACGCAGGTAGAGAAGAAACCGAGGACTTTGGACTACGCGCGATCGCCATCAGCCGCTTACGCCACCAGAGCAGAGCAAACCCCCCACTAGAAAAAATAGACCCGATTACCGCCCCGGCAATCACGAGAGACTTTTTGGGAGCACTCGCTTTGTCGGGCAAACTCGGTTCTTGCACCATTTGAATCAGTGGATAAGCTGTAAAAATATCGGACTTACCCAGATCCAATTTCGCCACTGTAGACGCAAAAACCGCTTCTGCCGTCTGCATTTCTCGCTTCATATTTTCCAGGGTCGTTTGTCCCTGAGCCAGCCCGTTGAGCCGTGATTCTAAAAGCTTGATTTGCTGGTCGATCGACTCAGCTTGGGCGGTCAATCCTTGAAAGTCAGCCTGCACAGCCACCAGATCCCGAAACAACCCAGCCCGGCCCGATTCGTTAGCCGTTAGCTGAATCGCCCCCAGCATTTGTGGATCGATTGCACGACCAAGGAGCGATCGACTGCGATCGGACACTGCCGCTTGAGACGCTTCTAGTCTGGCTTTCTCCTTGATCACACTGGGATGGTTGTCTCCCCACTTTGATAACAAAACGGATAACGTCGCGCTGGCTTCACTGTAGTCTTTTAAGTTTTGCTGAAACAGTTGGTCAGCCTGCAACACAAAAGCACTGGCAGCTTGCTGAGGCGAAATTTTTAGACTGGCAGACAGTTGTTGAAGCCGATTGCCCACTTGCTGCTGTTGCGCGATGACTTCAGCCCGTTGACGACGCAACTGTT
This sequence comes from Phormidesmis sp. 146-20, assembly GCF_052939475.1. Taxonomy (NCBI): domain Bacteria; kingdom Bacillati; phylum Cyanobacteriota; class Cyanophyceae; order Leptolyngbyales; family Leptolyngbyaceae; genus Phormidesmis; species Phormidesmis sp. 146-20. The sequence continues at coordinate 74,536 of NZ_JBJPHT010000022.1, read as the reverse complement.
CTACATTGACCGAGAGATTGTCGATCTGCCCTGGAAAACTCAATCCAGACCTCAACTTAAACTCAGAAAGTCCCTGCTGGGCCTCAACAAGTTTAGCTTTCGCTGACTGCAACGTGGACTGAATGCCATCATCGCGTCGGGCTAATTCCTCAACTCGCAGTAGGGTCAACTGACTGACCAACGCTTTGTAGAGCGCTCGTGACTTTTGTTGAGCCTCTTGAGCGCTGCCCCCCGTCACCTCAAACTTCATAATCGTGGTGTTGTCGAGCAGCTTAATCTTAGGTTCTCCAAACTTCTCAGGAGGAAGGTTGACGATCGCCGCCGCCTTTTTGATCACCGTTTCACTGGTCGCGATGAACTGATAGTTGGCTCTAGGATCTTGAGTCGGGCCACCAAACGGCGAACTACTCGAAGAACTTGCTTGACCAATATCTGGCAAATTCACGCTCACCCCTGGCCCCGACCCTGGAAGAATTAACGCCCACTCGCTGATGTAAGTTGGTTTTGCGACCTTAAGAAAAAACAGCGTTGTGCCCCAAATCGCAGAATTGACGACGAGACCCATAAAGACATAGCGTTGCCATCGTCCTTTTTTGGCAGGCTTTAGGAGGGCTTGATTGGTTGCATTCATCATTTTCTAAGCAGATTCAGCAATAGTGAGAAGGGAGAAAAGATGGCACCCAGAGTATCCGCAACACCCCTCATGTTGGTGATTTTGGAGTCATAGCAAGCGATGCCATCGTCCGGCATCAGAAAAGGATTGGTCGCATCGTCGTTGGTTTTTCGCAGCAGATCTTCGATCGGGCGTTCCATGACTTTCGTTTCTCCGGTCATACGATCAGTACGAACTAGCAGCGCTCGACGTTTGGCATTTTCGGTGCTGCCCCCGGCGCAGTTTCCTGCAATGACCGCCTGAGACAAACGAGAACCATAGACAAAAGCCGTCGCATCTTTGTTCACTGAGGCACCCGAATTGCTGCTGGCGGGCTGCGTCAGATTGGATAAAAATACGCGCACGCCCGGAATCGTGATCTGAGAGGGGCGAATTAGCTCAGGATGCACTTTTTGAGTATCGGGCACAATAATCTGATCACCCGCCACCAAGGGAATGTCTTGAATGATTTCTCCAGAAAAAACGCCAGAAAGGTCGATCGTCGTGGCTTGTCCGTTACGAATCAGGCGAATGTTCTTCACATCGGCGTTGGGCATGACACCTCCTGCTTCTCGGATAGCCGCAATCAAAAACCGCTCTGGGGGATAGTCTCCGGATGCTTGGGTGATGCGGGCCCGCGCTTCGGGACTACGCTGATTGAGCAAGAGACGACCCGGCTCAAAGGTTGCACCTGCGACACTAACTTGAATGGCTGACCACTCTACAGGCTGTATGGTGACTTGCAAAAAACGGGGATTAAACAGTCGCTTTTCGAGCAGGGTTTGGGACAGCGTTTGTTCGATTTGAGCAGGTTCTAGTCCGGCAACGCGAATCGGCGGCAAATAGGGAATCTGAAGCGTCCCATCAATATTGACCTCGTAAATACCATTAAACAATTCGCCTTCAGGAATCGAAACTTTGAGGCGATCGCCGGGTGAGAGCGGCAAACTCAGGCAAGGTTTAGCAATTAGCGTGACGATCGTACCCGTGAGAATACTTAAAAATATCAATTTCTTTTTCATTTTCAATTCCTCAAGCTAACAGCAGGGCAAACTGGCTGACGCGATCGCGCAGAGCTTGAACAAACAGTTTCAGATGGTAGACATGCTAGAAATACGAATAATCTTAGAACTCCGATTGCTGTCAAGATAAAACAGAACTCATCTTCCTTCTCTGAGTGAGATTACTTAAAAAGCTCTTTTACTTCTGTAACCTAGCTCAGGGCTAAGTTAATCTACTGAAGTAAGACCAGCCGCATAAAAAGCACGCTGTAGAATACACTCAAGTTATTAATACAAGTATCAAGGGTATGTTAACCACGTTAGGATAGTGCGGATAGCACGGATTGTTGCCTGAATATTAAAGTGTTCTATCTCAACCTTGCTCTTGACAGGTATACCCTTATGAACCCCACAATCAAAGTTCTTTATCCTTCTGGAATCTTAAACAGCACTCAAGCTGACCTGTTTAACCAGGAAATTAATAGTAGTCTCAGTACTGGAGTACGAAATATCTTAGTTGACTTTAAAGAGGTCAGCTTTATGGATAGTTCTGGTTTGGGGCTGTTGATCGTTGCCCTCAAAACCGTTAAAGCAGAGGGAGGCAAGCTTTCTCTTTGTTCAGTTTCTAATGAAGTCAAAATCGTGTTTGAACTCACTGATGTTGAGCAATTTTTTGAAATCTTTTCCGACCGAGACAGCTTTGAGCGATCGCAGCCATCAAGTTTAATTTCTTAAAAAACTAAATAAAAAAATTCCCCCGTCCTAGAAGAACAAGGGGAAAGAGAGGATGGTCAAACAACCAATTTATCGAACCGTCGGCTCTGTGTAAGCAGTGGTCGTTGTGCGAGGACTCCGTGCACCAGCAGCGGCCCCAACCAAGGAAGCTACCAAGCCTAAGAGAGAACCGATCGCAAACGACCAACCCGCTCTAGCCGCACCACCCGCAGCATCACGGGTTTGATCAGCTGTCACGCCAGGGCTAGGAACCACATTGGGTGCATTGGCCGCGCCCCCTGGAATGACTTGATTGGCAACCTCGCCTGCATTAGAAGCAATAATCCCAAACGCACCCGAAACGCCACTTGCTAGCAGGTAAGCACTCAGCGCCAACGTAGTTGCCCAAAGAATGGCTCCATTCAGCATCGCGGTTCCCCGATTCATGGGGCCACAAGCCCGCGCCATTACCCAGCTACCGATAAACAGCGAAATTAGCAGGCTGATGATCGACCAGATACCAACGGCACTGCCGACTTCATCCAAGTTTGAGCGAGGAGCACCCGAATTGGCGATCGTGGTTGCGCCGATGGCTGCCCCAATCCCAGTGAGAATCAATTGAGAGGCTAATGCAACAACCAGTCCAGAAATGATCGGGCCCCAACGAACGCGATCGTGGTAGTCAGCAACAGGTTGGATTGTCGTAGCGTCAACAACAGGTCTATTAGCGTATGCCATGTCTTTAACTCCCCAAGAACGATAGTCTTTTGATAAGGATTTACACTTGGCATCACTTTAGAATCTGCTAACGGTGTTTTATCTCTATCAGCAGAGTGAATGACACTATACCGTTAGAATGATTAAAAAAAATTATAGAAATTTTACTAGACGATCCAGAGGGGGATCAATAAAACTATCCACTATGAGGTTGTCCATAGCTTAGTTTCTTCAAAAAAAGAATTAGGATCGTGAATTAAACAACCTGTAATTCTCGCGGTTTCGCTTCGTTTAATTCGGCTTCTGCCCCCTAAATCCCCCAAATTTGGGGGACTTTGAACCGCGAAACTGCCTTAAATTCTAGAATGTCTGCTTTCTCAAAGTCCCCCAGAATAGGGGATTTAGGGGGCGAAGCAACTAGGCAATTATCGATCTTATTCAATTCACGATCCTTAGCCAATCTCGGTCGATCTCTTCTCGATAGCGAGTGGAGCAAAAGCTCACCCACAGTGAATTTGCATAGGGTTATCGACCAGGTTTGCCGGAGTCCGTCTTTTGCCTTTCCTGGTTACTATCTTCCATTTCTAGGGGTTAATGCTGAAACTTTAGTCAAAGGATCAGTAATTTCTCTAGCGGTTTAAATAAACGACATTTGATCTTCCGTGTTTGCGCTAATCAAATTCAACTTGTCCGAAGCGTACCTTGATACAGAAGCCGAAAACTCTGAAGCAAGTCTAAACCAAGAGATTCGGCAGACTGAAATCTAATCACTCATGTTCAGGGAATTACAACAATGGCTGTTGAAAAAGTAAACTCCTCTTCTAGCTTGGCTGAAGTCGTCGATCGCATTCTCGACAAAGGGATCGTTATTGATGCCTGGGTTCGCGTTTCGCTCGTCGGGATTGAACTGTTAGCGATCGAAGCTCGCATCGTTATCGCTTCTGTTGAAACCTATTTGAAGTATGCCGAAGCAGTTGGTTTGACCTCTCAAGCTGCTGTTCCTTCTGCTTAGAAGTTAGATGCTGGGGGGTTGAGTCTGGCGCTCCCCAGTTTCATTGTTTACTCAGATAAATCTCCTCTGCAAAAACGCTTTTAATCATGGCTTTGAAAGACTCCTGGCAACAGCAAAAACAGCAGCGCCAACAAGAAGCAATCCAGCGTCGGAGACAGGTGAGTGAAGCTTTAACGTTGACTCAGAAAGACCGTCAGGAAAAAGCCTCTCAGCTTCGTAGCGACCTAAGTTTATTTCGAGAAACGCTGCTGAGTAACGATCGTGTTCGCAATGCAGAGTTTCAAGCCTTCTATTCAAAATTGCAGGACAAAACTCAATCTTTTTTGACCGAGGCAAAAGAGCAGCGTCAAAAGCAGTCTCAACAAGTTGCCCAACACTTAAGTGAATTTGTCCAACGTCTTCAACAGCAAACCGCGAGTTTTTTGACAGTTACAGAAGTTGAAAGAGGATTAATGGCACAGCAGTTGGCCAATGATCTTCAGAGCTTTCGAGTTGCTCTAAATGAAAGCGTGTCTTCTCTACGTCAAGATATTCAATCAGAGCTTCAAGACTTACAGATCGAAACAGACCTTTTGCTTGATCAGAGCCGACAACAGCGCCTCAAAACGCAAATTCGTCTGACTCGACATCTAGCTGCTTTTACAGAGACCTTGCGATCGAATCTCCAAACCTACTTATCAGAAGTCAGCGCTACCCGACAACAACAAGCAGCACAATTGACCGAAAGGCTGCACCAAAACCAAGTCGATCGCACCACCGAAATGAAGGCTTTGTTGGCAAGTCTGGCAGAGTTTCGAGTGCAAATTCAGCAATATCACGCGAGTCTAAAAAGTGCTGTTTGGGGAGATGCTTCGATTGAGGTGCCCACGATCGCTCAGAAGTCTGCCGCTCCGCTAAAAGCTTCTACGCCTCTTCCTGCAACGGTTTTAGAGGCTTCTCCAGCCCAAGTCAAAATAGCCCAACCGACTAGCGCGATCCTGCCCAAAATCGCGGCTCCCATTCTCGAAGCCGACTACGAAGAAAAAATTTATCAGTACATCGATTTGATGGAAGGTGCGCGGCTCACGGAAATCGAGTCGTCGTTGGGAATCAGTCGGTTTCAAGCGGTGGATGCCTTGCGATCGCTGATTCAAAAAGGGTTAGTGACACAGCGCGATCGTGTTTACCGCATTCAAGAAGATTTCACTGTTTAATTCCACTGTTTAGTTGAGGATTCATCACTGTGACGACTGTTCTTCGTGCCAGCCCCCGCCGATTTGTCAGTACACCTTCGATCGAGCGAGTTGCTGTTAGAGCTTTGCGCTATTTGCAATCTGGATTTTCCGTACATCTGCGCGGCCCAGCCGGGACGGGTAAAACCACATTGGCGCTTCATCTAGCTGATCTGTTGACTCGTCCAATCATGTTGATCTATGGAGATGATGAGTCCAAAAGCTCTGATTTGATCGGCAATCAGTCTGGCTACACGCGCAAAAAAGTAGTCGATAACTACATTCACAGCGTTGTCAAAATTGAGGATGAACTTAAGCAAAACTGGGTTGATTCTCGGTTGACGCTGGCTTGTCGAGAAGGATTTACGCTGGTCTATGACGAATTTAATCGATCGCGTCCAGAGGTGAATAACGTTCTGTTGTCTGCTTTAGAAGAGAAGCTGTTAGTCCTTCCCCCCAGCAGCAATCGGACGGAATATATTCGCGTCAATCCAAACTTTAGAGCAATTTTTACCTCTAATCCAGAAGAGTATTGCGGTGTTCACTCGACTCAAGATGCGCTAATGGATCGGTTGGTGACGATCACGATGCCTGAGCCAGATGAGTTGACTCAGCAAGAGATTTTGGTGCAAAAAACTGAAATCGATCGCGCCAGTGCCCTGATAATTGTTCGCCTGGTCAAAGCCTTTCGAGTCAAAACCAAAGGTGAAAAAATTTCGGGACTGCGATCGTGCCTGGTGATCGCCAAAGTTTGCCAAGAACATGAGATTCCCGTCTCTCCCATGAATGCAGACTTTCGAGAAATTTGCTCAGACGTGTTGCTGTCTCGGATTGGCATAGCGATCGACGATGCAACTAAGATTCTCTGGCAATCGCTCAATGACATGTTGCACAACGATTTACTACAAACTCCCGTTGAGACGTTAGCCTCTGATGCCATTCCGTTTGCCGAGGTCGCTACAGAACTGGAAGAACCCTCAGAATTGACCGTCAAAGAACAGCTAGTCGAGCTATTTCGCGAATTGACCGAATCCGCCGAAGCAGCATTACCAGAAGAATTGCCAGAAGCGTTACCAGAAGAAGCGCCTGTTACCGAAGCCAGCATTGCCTACGAGCAAGAGATTTATGAGTATTTGCTGAAATCAGGTGCCGTGAGAATTGCCCAGATTGAGAGTGATTTGGGCTTGACGCGAGTGCAAGCATTGGATGCCATTCGGACATTGGCGAAAAAAGGATTGGTTGTGCATCGCGATCGGCTTTTCTCGGCTCAATCAGTTCCTGCCGAGGTTGAATCATGACAACTAGCCCCATGCGCTCTGCGGTTGGACGAGACACTGCGAGAGGCATCACCACTTCGACTCCCGGCTCAACGCTGGCAGATGTTTTAGAAAGAGTGCTAGATAAAGGCATTGTGATTGCTGGAGACATTTCTATTTCTGTTGCGACGACAGAGTTGATTAACATTCGCATTCGTCTACTCATTGCATCAGTTGATAAAGCGAGAGAAATGGGCATCAACTGGTGGGAAAACAATCCTCACTTTAGCCAGCAGTCTCAGGGCTTGATAGAGTCCAATCGCCAACTAATAGAGCGCGTTGAGAGCCTGGAAACCGAGTTAAAAGCGCTTCGTCCCGCTTCGACTCCAGAGCTATCTAGTTCCGAATCTCTTCCCAACTCCCTAGAAACGCTTTTAGATGACTTATGATTACCGTCAAAACGATGAAGCAAATTGCGACGAGCCGCGTGATTCCTGGTTGTCGGTCTGCCAATCGTTTGGGTCAGCTATCGTTGAGTGAAAGCGATCGTGCCAGAATTGCTGCTGGAATAGGTCGGATGCGATCGAGTCAAGCCCGTCGCCAGTGGCTCAACCGCCTATATCAAACGAGAACTCTCTAGCATAAAAGCTAACCGCAACCTTCTACAATTGAAGCAACCTTCAGCCGAGTGACCCAGTGTTTTCTGAACCGCCTGATCTCGCCATTATCAATGCTCCCAAATCCACCAAGGACAGGGGGCTTGCTCCGTTGTTGTTGACCATTGTCGAGCTAGTCAAACAACTGATGGAGGCTCAAGTGATTCGTCGAATGGAAGAAGGAAAACTCAGCGACGAAGAATTAGAGCGAGCGGCAGAAAGTTTGCAAAAGTTGGCGGAACAGGTGGTTGAAATCTGCAACATTTTTGAGATTGATCCTGCTGATTTGAACATTGACCTGGGCGAAATGGGCACGCTATTACCGAAAGCCGGAGGATACTATCCCGGTCAAACCTCTGCCAGTCCTTCTATTTTAGAATTGCTCGATCGTCTGCTTAATACAGGCGTAGTTGTCGAGGGCAGCGTTGACATCGGAGTGGCCCAACTAGATTTGATTCACGCAAAACTTCAGTTGGTTCTGACGGCGAAACCTATCTAATCGCCCCCCATTTTTCTTATGAGTTACGGACTCTACCTGTACGGGATTTTTCCTACCCCTGGGCCGCAAAGTTTGGAGCTAGAAGGCTTAGACAAACAGCCTGTTCACAGTCATACCGTTGATGGATTTGCCTTTCTCTACTCAGAAGCGCAGCAAGAACGGTATTTAGCCAGTCGTCGCAATCTGTTGGGGCATGAAAAAGTTCTTGAACAAGCCATGCACGCGGGACATCGCACCCTACTACCGCTACAGTTTGGATTGATTATCGAAGATTGGGAAGCGGTGACTGAGCAGCTAACGGCTCCCCACAGCAAAAGTTTGGAGCATTTGTTTGACAAGCTGGCTGGAAGACGAGAAGTAAGCGTCAAGCTGTTTTGGGATGCCGCTGCTGAACTGCGAACCTTAATGGACGAGGATGAAACTCTTTGCAGTCAGCGCGATCGCCTAGAGGGCAGGTCTCTCGGTATGGAAGAAATTGTCTCGATCGGACAGTTAATTGAGAAGGCAATGAGCGATCGCAAACGTACTGTGATTCAAGCCTTTCAGGATGCGCTCAATCCGCTGGCAGAAGCGGTGGTCGAAAACGATTCACTCACTGAGGCCATGATTTACAACACGGCTTACCTGATTTGTTGGGACGACGAGGCAACCTTTAGCGCTCAGGTCGAAGCTTTGGATCAACAGTTTGATCAACGCTTAAAAATCCGCTACAACGATTTCACAGCACCTTACAATTTTGCTCAACTCGATCGATAGAGAATTAATACTTCATGGAACCCACAATTGCCCAGGCACAAGGACTCTATCGATTATGCTATCGTTTAACCAACCAGATTTATCCAGGATGGCAATTCAAAACAATCGACCTCGTTCGTATTGATGAAAGAACCGGAAACATCTGTGTTCTTGCTGGCGAAGGTTTGGATTACGAAGTTAAACCGAGCGGAGGGTATGAGCCATGACATCAGTCAACTATGACGCAATGGACTTAGATGAACTGCGCCGATACATGTTGGAGCATCGAGAAGACATTCCAGCGTTTCATGCTTATGTCGATCGCTCCAAAGCAGCAGGACGCATGATCACGATCGATGTCAGTGACCCAAATTGGGAAGAAAAACTCGACGATCGGCTGCGTCAATCAGAACTCAATCCAGACCACCCAAACAACATTTCTGAGCAATAAAAATCATGGTTCTTCGCTTACTGTTTGCCCCCATCACCGGACTTAGCTGGATTGCTGAACAAATTCAAGAACGTGCCGATACAGAACTTGACGACACAGAAAACTTGAGCAAACGACTGCTGACGCTGCAACTTGCGTTTGATATGGGCGAGATTCCAGAAGAAGAGTTTGAGGCGCAAGAAGAAGAATTGTTGCTGGCGATTCAGGCGATCGCAGATGAAGAACGACTTGCCGCCCTAGAGCAGTAGGATAGGGGCAGATGTGATTCATGCCTGACCTATGATTGAGCAAGCGACACAGCCCGAAGTTTATCAAGGACAGTTTGGAGATTTTACGATTACGGAGCGCGATCGCCAGGGAGTTGTGATCTATCGAGGCGGTCTGATGGTGGCAGCGCTGAGTTTTGCGATCGGGACTGGACTCGTTCTTTCGCAAGGCAGTCAAGCGATCGGGTTACTGACTCCGCTTTATTTTTGCTTTTGGGCGGCGTTGGGCGTTAGTTTGTGGATGATTCACATTTACTTAAAGCCACTGCATTTGGCGCTTCAGGCATTTTGGGCGATCGGGGGCGTTGCTTCGCTGATTCTGACTTTTGGCAAGAGTGAACCGCTGGCTTTGCAGGTTTATCAGCATCCAATCACGATTTTGGGCGTTGGATTCACCTTTGCTGCGCTGACTGGAATCTTTTTTAAAGAAGCGTTTTGCTTTAACCGATCGGAGACTAAACTGCTGGTGCCGATCGTTCCGGCTTTACTGTTGGGTCATTTGTTGGGGTTACTCCCGCTGCAATGGGAGCAGGTTTTACTGGCTACTTGGGCACTGTTGTTAGTTGTGTTTGCAATTCGCAAAGTGATCCAGCCGATTCCTCCCGACATTGGAGACAAGAGCGTGTTTGAATATCTCGGAAGACGCAATTCATCGCTCGCCTAGAGAATGTTTGAAACCGTCTGCACGAACTCACTCACCGCATCATACTGATCGACCATTCGCGAATACTGCGCTAACAGTGTCAGGTCTAAATCAGGCAGCAAAGCGCTCTGGACAACCCTTTCATAACCCTGTTCTTGAAGGTGATAGACCGAAATCGTACCATCTTCCCAAAACCACACTTCGGGGACTTTTAGCCGCTTGTAGATTTCTAGTTGGTTGATGCCGCCACTGGTCGCTGTGATGTCTAAAACCAAATCTGGCATTGGCTTTTTGGTGCCCAAATTGTAAGACTCATCGGGTTCTCGTCTTGCGCCGTCTTCTCGCTTGCCCAGGGTCGCACTTCCTCGAACATAGAATCGAATGCCCCTCTCTCGCATAAAAGCCTCTATCAACAAGCTGACGGTGCTTTTGGGTTCTTCGTGTTCTTCGGAAAGGGGAGCCATAATTTCTAGAAATCCGTCCAGATAGATCAACCGTGCACCTGTTTCTTGTAGCTCTGCGTCTAGCCGTTCGAGCGCATCCCAGGTGACGTTATGCAGAAGGACGGAGTTTTGTCGGCTTGGCTTTTCGAGAAGGGGAGAAGTCATCGATCGTCCTCCAATAAACACATTCATCAATAAACACATTCATTTTAGAGGGTTGGATCGGCTGGGTCAAAGATGATCACATAGGTGCGGGTGGGATGTTCTTGTTGCAAAACTTGCAGGCATCCTTCGGCATCTCCGCGACGACGAAAGCGATCGACGACAATTCTCTGCATTTTTGGCAACAGCAAAATCAGACATCCTGGCGAAAGTTAGTTCCGCGAGGTCATTGCTTTTGATTGATCAAAGAAGCTGTTGATTTGCGATTAACTGATTCTATGATCTTGGAAAATGGCAGAGCTGGAGAATATTACCCGATCGGTTACTGACGACGGGCGATCGCAGTTCATACAGTTGAGAGAAGTCAGCGCAGGGACACAAACAATCCGTTCTCTCTCAGGCGTTGATATGACCTTTTGATCCTGCGGTTGGCTCATGGTTTATTACAAAATCTGCTTTCGGGCGCTATGGAGCAGGCTGTTTGGGCGCTCTACCAATTCTGAGCAACATCATTCCACTCAACCCATCGGAAATTTCACTATGTCTGATATTGTCATTCGTTGGAACAACGTTTATTTGGAAGCGATTCGTCGATCTAAGAACGAGTTGGCCAGTCCGACTCGGATCACTCGGATTGGGGCAATGATGCACGCGGCGATGTATGACGCGATTAACTCGATCGCTAAAACTCATCAGCCTTATCTGATTAGTTTGCCGACTCCGATCGACACTTCTCCCGAAGCTGCGGCGGCCTATGCGGCTCATCAAGTTTTGAGTGCAATTAACCTGGAATTGATGACCACTCATTCCACGATGCAGCCTGTGTTGAACGATCTAAAAATTCTCTTTAAAGAGGGTTTGGCGGAGTCTTTGGAGCAAATCAAAGCTGGCGCAACGGAACTAGAGATTGAGAATGGACGCATTTTGGGACAGGCGATCGCCAATGTCGTCATCGCCAAACGCAGCAAAGATGGGTCTGAAAATATGGCTCCTTATGTGTGCGGCAAAAATCCGGGAGATTGGCGACCGACAAGCCCAGGCACGATGGCAGTTACACCGAATTGGGGAAAGGTGCGTCCTTTTACAATGACCAGTGGTTCTCAGTTTCGACCGATTCGACCGGGCGGGTTTGCGACTAAAAATGAAATGCTGCGGAGTGCAGAATATGCTGTGCAGTTCAATGAGGTCAAACGGCTGGGATCAGCTACATCCAGCGATCGCACTCCCCAACAAACCGAGATCGCGTTCTTTTGGGCCAATGACCTTGACGGCACCTACAAGCCACCGGGACATCTTTTTCGCATGACGCAGCTTGTTGCCGAACAACAGTTACTGTCTCTAGCGGAGAATGCGCGACTGTTTGCGCTGGTTGCCCTCGCCCTTGCAGATGCTGGAATTGTTGCCTGGGACGCTAAATATTCTACAGAAATTGACCTATGGCGGCCCGAGACAGCCATTCAGATGGCGGAGAAAGACAATAATCCTGCGACCGATCGCGATGAATCCTGGGCCCCTCTATCTGTGAATCGAGACGGCAGCCGCTTTTCGCCGGCCTTCCCAGCTTATGTTTCAGGACATGCCACCTTTGGCGCAACTCATGCAGGCATTCTAAGAAACTTTTTTGGGACTGACGACATCACGTTTGAGCTTGATACAGAAGATCCGTCTTTGGAAGGTCAATCGATCACGCGGACGTTTGACAGTTTCTCATCTGCCGCTTTAGAGAACGGGAGAAGCCGGGTTTATCTGGGCGTGCATTTTCAATGGGATGCAGACAATGGCTATATTTCGGGGACTCGTCTGGCTGATTATGTATCCGCCAATTTCTTGAAGCCTCTGCCTATCTGTGTTCAGGTGTAGTCGATTCAATCCATTCAAAAAACCCTGTATCAGTAGGGACGTTGTACACTCATAGCACCCCTACTTTTCTGTTTGAAAAAATTATCTGATAGATTCAGTAGATTGCGGATCGACAGTGTTTCTTTGATTACCGACTTTCGATCCCCTGACTCCCTTTCAAAAGGCTGACTTTGAATCGGCTCCTCGTTTAAGGGGCACTAGAGGGATTTCATAGCTGATCACCGACTAAATATGTTCATCTGCGATCGACTGATGCTTTTAACTCGGACAATTCACAATACGAAGTGGCTAGTTGATGGTGATTAACCCTTCAGATGGTCAGGGAGTTCTACTTAAGACGGTTCACGTTCGGGGAGTTGTGCGGGTTTGATGGCGATCGTTTGTGACTTACCACTGCGATTGATCGTGACCTGTAGCGGATTGCCCACATTCGTTTTTTCGACTTGCTGCTGCACCTGTCGAGAATTCTGAATCGCGACCCCATTCACAGACTCAATCACATCACCCGGACGAATCCCCCCACGAGCCGCAGGCGAATTTTGCGCGATCGCCACCACGACCACCCCCGTATCTCTGTCAACTTTAAAGCCAGCATCACTCTGATTAATCTGCGATCGCAACTCCGGAGTCAACTCCACCATCTGCACACCTAGATAGGGATGATCGGCTCGACCTTTGGTGATCAGTTGGTCTACAATGCGCCGAAACGTATTCACCGGAATCGCAAACCCCAACCCCTGTGCGCCTTGAATGATCGCCGTATTCATGCCAATGACCTCCCCCGCCGCATTCAACAACGGCCCGCCAGAATTGCCAGGATTAATCGCTGCATCCGTTTGAATAAACTCCACCCGCTCCGCCGGAACGCCCACATCCGCACTCGATCGCCCCGTTGCGCTGACAATTCCCTGCGTCACTGTATTATCCAATCCCAACGGATTCCCAATGGCGATCGCCGCCTGTCCGGGCTGCAAATTATCCGAGTCGCCCAACTTCACCGTCGGTAGATTTGTCGCTTTGATTTTGACGACAGCCGTATCCGTGACGCGATCGACTCCCACCACGTCTCCTTCAAACCGCCGCCCATCTTTGAGAATCACCGTCACCCGATCGGCACCCGCGATCACATGAGCATTCGTTACAATCTGGCCATCTTGACTGATGATAAAGCCCGATCCCGTGCCTCGCTGTACCCGCTCTTGAGGCTGATTGTCTCCGCCAAAAAAGCGATCGATGGGATTTTGAGATTGCTGCTGTACCGTCCGACTCGCATTAATTCTCACGACCGCATCTCCCACCTGCTGCACCACTTGCGCCACATAGTCTGGGTTGTCCGTTCTCACGGCGGGTTGAGCGGCAGGGGTCGCTGATTGGGTTGGAGCCGACTGGGTAGGCGCGATCGCTTCTGGCGTAACCGTCACATCTCGATTAGAAAGCGCCCCACTACAGCCCGCAATCCACAGCGCCAGACAGAAAACAGGTTGTTTGAGCAGTCGTTTGATCATAGTGCTTGTCATCCAGTTTATTTCTGAACTTTACCAGAGGCAGCGACTTAGAACATCTCTCACTGTAGCGATCGATTGCAATGGTCGGTTTTGCTTTTTTCGGTGCGACCTGGCCAAACCAAGCGATGATGAAGAGTGGATTATAGGCATGTTAGATGTGATCCAGTTTACATTTCATTCTCAGTAGTGACATGGCAATTCAGACAGAACCGATGCTGACGGATTGTTTTGAGCTTCTCAAGTCTGCTGAAGTGCGCCCTTTTCAAGTCATTGGACACCGAGGCGCACGAGGATTGATGCCCGAAAATACGATCGCCGCCTTCGCTCTGGCTACCCGTCTAGGAGTGGATGCGCTGGAGTTAGACGTGGGATTGACGGCCGATGGCGTGTTAGTCGTCGCTCACGATCCCGAAATTTCTCACACGCTCTGTCTCAATCCCGATGGCAGCCATCTCAAACGCTATCCTCGACGGCTGATTCGCAAGCTGACTTTAGCAGAGGTGCAACAGTTTGATTGTGGATCGCTCAATCCTAATCCGATGCGCTTTCCTGAGCAGCAATTAGTGCCTGGTGAACGAATTCCCACGCTTGCTCAAGTGTTTGAACATCAGATGCAGCACTTTCCCGATTCGCAGGTGAAATACACGATCGAATGCAAAGTTAATCCCTTAAGAATCAATCCGTTGCGATCGCGCGATACCTTTGGGGCCAGTTTGTTTGCCAAAAAGTTGGTGAATCTGGTGCGAGAGTATGGGTTGAGCGATCGCGTTACGATTCAATCATTTGAGTGGCGGGTGCTGCGGGCTGTCAAAAATTTGGAGCCTCAGATTCAGACGGCGGCTCTGATTCGTCAGTATCGCAATAAGCCCGGAACGCTGCTGTCTCAAGCTAGAATTGCTTCCCCGTTTCTCGCTGGCTTTGACTTTAAGCGCTATCACGGCAACATTGCAGCACTGGTTAAAGAAACTGGGTTTATCGATCGCTATTCCCCCAATTTTGAAACGCTAATCCCAGAGTCTCGCCATTTTATTCAGTCGGTACAAGAAATTCAGAAGGCGGGTTTTCCGGTGATCCCCTGGACGGTGAATGATGCGACCAAAATGCAGCGCTTGATCGATCTGGGTGTAGATGGATTGATTACAGATTATCCCAATGTTTTGATCAATCTTCTGCGGAAGCGAGGGATGAGGGATGAGGGATGAGGAAGAACTTCGATGATCTGTTCCCCCTTTGGGGTAATCCGCTGTGCGAGGAGGGATGAACACCAAAAAGATTCTGGAATTTATGCAAACCTTCTATTTTCTCGACAAAATGAAAGGAATTTACTGATCAGGTTTGTTGCATGAGTGAACTGGAGGAAGCGCTGAGGCGGCTAGTTAGGGAGGCCTGTGGACACGATCGGGGCAGCCCCATACGCCAGAGAAATTTAACTAAGATCATTCGTTTAGTCGCTCCCAAACTCTGGAAGGAAAACAAGCCTTATTACGCCGATGCGTTGCAGCAAACCTGGGTCTATTTTTGTCGCAACCTCTGTGAGGGAGATACGGCTGATCCCTATGATCCCGACGCGGCCGGTGTCGCAACCTGGCTTAATGCTTACCTGCGGCGACGGCTACAAGACTTTTTTATCAAAGAGCGCCAAGATATTAAAATCACGGCTTCTCCCCGGCGGTTTGGGGGGCTGGCAGAAGATTCAGAATTTGATCCCGTAGACAACCTGATCGCGAGTCCAGACATTCCTCCTCTCCTCGAAGCTGTGAGAGCCTGGGCAGAATCTGACCCAAACGGAGAATTGCAGAGTCATATCAAAGGATCGCCTGCTGTCACCTGTCAGATTTTGATTTTGAGACGACTGCCTCCCGAAAATAGCTGGAAAGAACTCTCTGAGGAGTTTGGGCTACCCATTCCAACGTTGAGCAGCTTTTATCAGCGCCAATGTATGCGTCGCTTGCGTAAATTTGGTGAGTCAGAAGGATATTTGTAAAGGAGGACTTGTCATGACTTTTAGCACATACTCAGAATTTTCTTTGCCGTTGCCCATTCCTCGATCGGCGATCGCGATCGCACAACAGTTTGCCGATGAGCAGCCTACTCCCCAAAAAGCGGCCCAGATTCAACTCAACACGCTGGCCGTTTCTGTCATCAACGACTATCTACAACTGATGGGCATTTCGACCGACTTGACCGCAAGCGATTGCTGGAATCCCGTTACGAGACTTTGTGCTGACGTAGCCGATTTGGTGTTGCCCAATGTGGGTCGTTTGGAGTGTCGCCCTGTGAGCCGCGATCACTCGACTTGCTATGTGCCTCCCGAAGTATGGGACGATCGGGCTGGCTATGTGGTGGTGCAGATCAATGAGGAATTGCAAGAAGCGATCGTATTAGGATTTACGCCAACCGTGAATTCAGAAACCCTGTCTTTGCGAAGCTTACGATCGCCCGAAGACTTAATTGATCATCTACACGAGTTGAGACAGTCTGAAGTCGTTAGAAGCTTAGTCAGCTTAAATCACTGGTTTCAAGGCGTTTTTGAGAGCGGCTGGCAGACCGTCGAATCGTTGCTCAATCCTTCAGAAGTCAGATTTGCTTATCGAGGGAGAGACGGCGCGATCGACTTTCCCAGACGCGCCAAATTAATTGATCTGGGCATTCAACTCGCTCACCACTCTGTTGCTCTGGTCATCGAACTCAGACCTCAAGAAAATCAGCAAACCGAAATTCTGCTACAAGTGCATCCGACCAATGCAGCCTTTTTGCCCCCTCAGCTACATTTATCTATTTTGGACGATGCAAACAACATCTTTTTGGAAGTGCAATCAAGAAACGCAGACAACTACATTCAGTTGCAGTTTAGCGGTGACGCTGGCGAACAGTTTAGAATCAGCATCGCGTTAGAAAATGCCCGTGCGATCGAGGAGTTTGTGATTTAACGTGAATTCGATGAAATCCTTCGCTGTGGCGATCACTCCAGGCAGCTCCCTAAATTCCCCAAGTTTGGGGGACTTTGAGCAAAAAATTCCATCTGGGAGTCCCTCAGATTGGGGGGTTGGGGGGCGAAAGTGCTGAATCACGAAGCGAAAAAACTCTGTCGAATTCACGTTGATTTAGCGCGTAGTTCAACAAGCCAATCAACTGTTAGGCATTGAAATCAGGACTTGAGATTAGGACTTGAGAAACTTGACGTAAACGCGATCGCACCGCGCAGTTTCAACACCCGTTGTCGGTTGGTAGCCACTGGTTTCGTAGAGTTGGACAGCCTCCTTCAAAACGCTGGCAGTTTCGATCCAGATTTGCTCAAAGTGACGAAGCGCGATCGCCTGTTCTAACTGCTGCAACAAAAACTTTCCCAATCCCTGCCCTCTCGCCTCTGGCAACAAATACATTTTGCGAATTTCGACCGCTTTTTTGCCTCGCGAGATGGGATAGTAAGCCGCCGTTCCCACTAGCTCTCCTGAGCGCTCAATCACCCAAAACTCGCCCCCGATCGCCTCATAACATTGCTCAACTTCTAAGACATCGCGATCGGCTCCTAGCGGCTCCCAACTCAACCCATAGTCAGCCAACACAGCACCAATCATCTCAGCGGCGGTGGAGCGATCGGCCCTTTGCCAAGAGCGAATCAGAAAATCACGATATTGAATGTTCACAAGTTTCTGTAGGTTAAGCGCTCAAAATTCCAACCAGAATGCGGAGGAGTGCTTCTAAATCTGCGGGCACTCGATATAAATTTAAGTCTTGATGGATTTGTTTTGAGGCTCGATCGAGCGATCCAAACTGCCAGATGTCACCCGTGGAGACGGCTCCATAAAAAACTGATTGTTCTGAATCAGTCCAACGATCAAGCGCGATTAACTCGACTGCTAATTGGGTAAACCCCCTGGTCAAGTCAGCATTTTTTGCCTCGATCACTAAAAGTTTTTGGGCAGCTTGCAAATAGTAGTCCAGGGTTCCTTTGAGTTGTTCTGTAACGTTTAAGGGATACTCAATCCTCAGTTGAGCGCGTGTGTAGTGAATTACATCAATCAAAATCGGTGCGATCAGCAATTCTCTACGAGCAGCTTCGCTGGTCAGCCTAACTAAAGGTAAGCTCTCTTCGATTCGGAGTTTGAGATCTTGTAAGCGATCGAGTCCCGCCACAAACTGCGGAAGCATTAGAGAGGCTCTGACTAATGAAAAACCAAATTCTGCCAGAATGTCGTCCGGCTCAAACGGCATCTCAAAATAGCTTCTAAACGTATAGGACTGATCTGGCTGAAGAATCGGAATTTTACTCATTAGCTATGAATTCGGGGTTCTGGGTGCAGCGTAGATAATAAGTCACTTTCAACCTGGGCAAGGGATTGGAGACGATCGGTGAGAAGCAATCGCTCAAAATACTCATCTGCCAATGACCAATAAATGCCATAGTGACGCGCCTCAGAAGCCATGAGTCCCCGATAAAATCGAGCCAGTTCAGCATCGGGACAGTGTGCGCCCAACAAACCCAACCGTTCGTGACTACGAGCCTCGATCAGCGCAGACACTAACAGGGAATCGAGGAGGCGATCGGGTTCATTCCGCCGAATTTGCTTATTTAACCCAGCCCCATAAGGGGGAGGAGCCAGAGGCGCTAACGGAATGCCACGCCGTTCTAAAATCTGATTGACCTGCTCAAAGTGCTGCAATTCTTCTTGAGCGATCGCCGTCAACGATCGAACCAATTTTGCACTCGACGGATAGCGAAACATCAGATTGAGCGCTACGCCTGCTGCTTTTCGTTCGCAGTGAGAATGATCCAGCAAAACGGTGTTAAGGTTTCCCAAGGCCTGTTCTAGCCATGCGGCAGACGTGGGCTGATGCAAAAATTTGATCGCAGTCAGGGTTGAGGAACTCACAGGAATCGTCATGATTTGGTTGGCATTTGCAATTTTAACGGCTTTCTTTGAGTCTTTGAAAGATGTCTCTAGCAAATACGGATTGAGAAAAATTGACGAATATATTGTGACCTGGGTCTCGATCGTATTCTCAGCCCTGTTCCTCATCCCATTATTATTGTTGACTAAAATTCCGACACTCAATGCTCAGTTTTGGATTGCATTACTGATCGGAGGCAGTCTTAATGTGATTTCTTTTACGCTATATATTAAAGCGATTAAAGCATCAGATTTGTCATTGACGGTTCCGATCGTGACGTTGACACCGCTGTTTCTTTTGGTTACATCGCCGCTGATTGTTCACGAGTCGCCTAGCGTTGCTGACGGGATTGGCGTTTTTATGATTGTAGTCGGCTCGTATGTATTAAATCTGAGAGAACGCAGTCGAGGATATTTTGCTCCGTTGCGGGCCATTTTGCGAGAAAAAGGTAGTCGTCTGATGTTAACGGTCGCATTCATCTGGAGTATCACCTCCAATTTCGACAAAGTAGGCGTAGTGAATTCTTCTCCGTTGTTTTGGTCAACCGCCCTGTATTTATTTTTAGCGATCGGCATCTTTCCGATCGTGCTCTACAAGTCGCGCCGCCATTTTGATCAGATTCTTCCCAATGTTAAAGTGCTGGCGACGATCGGGCTATTTCACGCTTTGGCGATTAGCTTCCAAATGATTGCCGTTACTTACACGCTGGTCACTCAAGTCATTGCCATCAAGCGAATGAGCGCCTTGATCAGTGTTTTATTTGGACATTTTCTATTGAAAGAATCAGGACTACAAGAACGATTAGTGGGTGCAGCTATCATGGTCACAGGCGTAATCGTCATGACGTTGCTGTAGCGATTCTCAGCAAGATTGTTAGTAACTAGGTTCTTTATCAATTTCTTGCTTGCTTTTGTTCACCTTCCCATTCCACCGTTCCAACTGCTACGTTACCCGACTCATTTAGCGTTCCTTCAAATGTGCCAACCTGTCCCGGTTTTAGAGATTCTGGTGTGACATATACAAAGCGAGAAACAGATGAAGATGGAGAACCTTCTGGCGTAATTGTGTAGTTGACGATCGCATACCGCACTGTTTTTCCAGTATCATTTCGGACTTGTCCAATTAGACGATCGCCCTGTTTCTCAAAGTTTAATACCGTCATCTGTGGTTTAGATTTTATCTGAGGCACATTACACAAACGGCTCAGATTTACTACTTTTTGACGCGCCGTTCGCAGATAACAAATCGGCAAATTGGCATCTAACCGTTGCCCTGAAGCTTTCGCCAACACAGAATTTTGGACAGCGATCGGACTGAGCGCAATTCCCCCTGCAATTAGCCCGTAAATAAGGTTTGGCATAAACTTCTCAATGTCATCTTCATTAGTCCTTCAAAATTTTCAGCTACAAACCGGAAACTTCTGCTCAAAGCCAGAAAAGTCACTTGAGAAGATCCAAACTCTCAAGGAAATTTTGAAACTTCAGTAAAAACTCGCACCAGTTCGATTAAGCTTCTGAGTTAGAGTGCAATCGGTTTGTCAAACAAACTGAACTGCTTATCAGGGGTCATTCATAGCGTGCATTTAAGCAAAAAGCGGGTTAATTCGACCTGTTTCATCGCTTAAATCTAGAAGAGATTGGTGTAGTCTGCCTCGTTTTTGACGATCGCTCAGAAACGGCCACCCAAGACATTAAACCAATTTTGTTGGAGATACTCTAGATGACGAAAAGATTTCTGTCTTTGTTGAGCAATCGATCTCATTCCACATTGCTCACCACCACCCTGCTGCTCACAAGCTTATTAGGAGGAAGTCTACTTACCCCCGCTCAAGCCGCACCCGTTGCCTCAGTCAAACGAGCCGTCACCTTTTCTTGTAGCGACACTGAAGCCACCATCAAAGCTAAAGGCGGAGCCTCGGTGACGATCGGGACAAGCAGTATTTACATTGGCTATCAGCAAGTTTCGAGTGTCAACAAAGATCCGCGCATGATTCGATTTGACAACGGCAGACGCACCTGGTGCAAATCTGACTATGAAGTGACAAACGATGATGGCACAGGCTATGGGCTGATCTGGGATGGGGGAAGCGTCTTATATGGGGTCTTTAGTTCTACCGGAACACAAGGGACTCCCAGCCAAGATTTTCGGCGCTTTGCAGGCAGCGGTTGGCTAACGAACTATGGATCAGGTGGCGGTGCAAAAATCGCAGTGCTAACGCGCATCAATCCAGCGACAGGAACCATTTCTAACGCCACCTTTTTGTCTGCGCTACTCTCCAGTGGTAAGAGCAACTCGCTTGTCGTCAAAGGGTTATCCCTCAAGGGAAGCAATCTAGTCGTGAATGCAGACTCTTTCTTCTCGCCTCGTCGCGCCAATCGCTCTCGCATGACTTGTTCTGGCTCATCGCCCTTTAACTACACAGCAGAATTTGCCTCAAACCTGGGTTCTGTGGTTAGAGCAACTGCCGATCGCTGTCAGTGACGTGAATTCGATAAAATCTTTCGCTACGGTTGTCACTCCGAGCAGTTCCCTAAATCTCTCAGGAGTGAGGGACTTTGAGCCAAAAATCTAGTGTTAAAGTCCCTCAGAATTGGTAGGGCCGATTCATTGTAACTAGAGAAAATCTAGAAGCTCTAGGCCTTCGTTTTGTCCCAGATCAGGCTCAAACGAACTGATGAAGGTCACAAGGTTTCTCTCACGACTATGAATCAGCCTTACCCAGAATTGGGGTGTTGGGGGACAGAATCGCTAGGCAACGAAGCCAAAAACTTATCGAACTCAAGTCTCTTTAGCAGTTCTGAGAGTTCGACACTAGAGAACCTCGATCTCTTAGATTGATCAGAACCTGAGATTTCTAAACTGAAGCCCGTGATGAGGATTGAACTCATGACCTCACCCTTACCAAGGGTGTGCTCTACCACTGAGCCACACGGGCAATGAACAATTAATATAGTAGAGGAAAAACTCTAACTTTTCTCTTTACTATATCAAGTTTACTGTGAGATGGGCCGAGCTGGATTTGAACCAGCGTAGGCGTAGCCAGCGGATTTACAGTCCGCCCCCATTAACCACTCGGGCATCGACCCATTTATCCCACGGATATAAATAGTAGCACACCCCTGTGTAAAGTCAGCAACAGAAATCGAAAATTCTATGACTTCACAATTGCCCTCAATGCCGGGATCAAAAACTGAGTCAGCGTGTGGGCATCTACACCCAGTTCGGTGCGGGTTTGAGCCGCCAAAATCCCAGCTTGAGCGTGCCACCAGGCCGCTGTCTGAACCAGATCGACGATCGATGTTTCTCTTAGGATAGACATCTGCTGCGCCAGCAATCCGCCTAAAAGTCCCGTCAGCACATCACCACTGCCTCCTCTCGCCAGGGCAGGCGTACTGTTTGGATTAATTCTCGTTTGCCCTTGAGCGTCTGCGATCGTCACTCTTGCCCCCTTGAGTAGCACGATCGCGCCCGTTTGTTTTGCGGCTAATTGGACGGCAGCCACGCGACAGGTCGTAGAGTCCAGGTCAGGAAAAAGTCGTTTAAATTCCCCCAAGTGAGGCGTGAGAATCGTTGGAGCCTGACGGTTTTGAAGGGTGGGAATGGTGCCTTGAGCGGCCAAACTATTTAGCCCGTCGGCATCCAGAACAAGAGGACAGTTACTTTCGAGGACTTGCTGAACGACCGCGCTGGCTTCTAGCGTCAGACCGGGGCCACAGGCGATCGCTTGAAAGGAGGAGAAAGGAAGAAGGGATGAGGGAAGGGTGGCGATCGCACCTTCTGGCGTTTCTGGACAGCCCACAACTAGAGCGTCAGGAAGGTGGGAGGAGAGCATCGGTTTGAGCGATTGAGGAACGGCGATCGTCAGCATTCCTACACCGCTCGATCGTGCGCCCAATCCTGCCAGCAGTGCACCTCCTGCATATTTTTGAGAGCCACAGATTAGCAGAAGATGCCCCATTTTGTATTTGTGGGTAGAAGGGGGGCGTGAGAGGGGCAACATCGAGAGTGCCCAGTTAGCGGTTCCACGTTGAATGGAAGGAGAATCGCCCAATACAGCAAAAATATCTGTCAGGGGCAGATCGAAATCGATTAATTCTGCTTGACCGACCTGCTCTAAGCTCCAATCTTGCAGTAGACCTTGTTTCCACAGTCCCAGACAAAGCGTGTGAGTAGCTCGAATGGCGGTTCCCAAAGTTTTTCCGGTGTCGGTGTGCAGTCCAGAAGGGAGGTCGATGCTGACGATCGGGAGCTTCCAACGATTCACTTGCTCAATCAGGGGCGCGATCGGATCAGTGAGGCAGCGTTCTAGCCCAAAGCCAAACAAGCCGTCAATCAGCAGATCTGAAGTTTGCAGCGGCTCAATCTCAGAATGGCAGGACACACCCAGGCTTTTGACATAGGTGTAGTGATGGGCGGTCAGGTCTTTGAGGTGAGAAATCGGAGAACAAATTGCGACCTGGTAGCCTCTAAAGTGCAATTCGCGAGCGACAACCAGCGCATCTCCGCCATTGTGTCCCGGCCCAACCAAAACGCCCACCCGTGAATGAGTCGATCGAGGGTAGAGCATAACAATGCGATCGGTGATTCGCCCTGCAACTTTTTCCATGAGGGCAGCGACGGGCATTCCGGCGGCGAAGAGTCGAGATTCGATCGATCGCATCTGATCCGCTGTCACTACGATGCGTTGAATGTGTTCTAGCCTGTCAATCACAACAAAACTCCTGCTGCGGTTTTTTTAACGTGAATTCGATGGAATCTTTCGCTGCGGTTATAGATCCAGGCAGCCCCCTAAATCCCCCAATTCTGGGGGACTTTGAACGAGAAATCTTGCCCGAAAGTCCCCCAGAATTGGGGGGTTGGGGGGCAGAAGCGTTGAGTAACGAAGCGGAAAACCTTTGTCGAATTCACGTTGTTTTAAGCTATCAAGTTTTAGAGTGTGAGGCGCGAGGTACAGAGCTTGTTAAGAAATAGAATCCCGCTTAATGGTTAGTGTTTTCTTGCCCTTTGAGTCTTGAGGGTCTGGCTGCAATGGCTCCAACTGATGCAAAGGGGTTAATAACCGTTCGTTATCTGGTCGAGTAGATTCATTCTGATGACTCGTTATTTTCTGATTGGTCTTTGTCATCATCCTTCTTTTTCTCTTGCACCACTTGAGTCGAGTAGACTTCTACATCGCGCTGCAAAATTTCTTCGACCTGACCCGCAAATAAAGTAAATGCGTCCTTATGGGAACCCGTTTTGCTGTAAGTCGCGTAGGGGCCGGTTAGCTGAAAAAACTGCCAGCCTTGAGTTTTAAGCGATTCTACTGATCGCCGATAGTGCCGCCAGCGATCGCCATTATTAAAAAACTGCTCAGATGCCGCACTGATCGCCACCACCTGACTGAGGACAAACGCCGACACCCCAAAGAAGACGCGGTAATGATTATTGGTGTTGGCTGGCGTTTGAGTCGGTTGCGTCACCTGTTGCAGCGCATCCAGATTAAAACTGCTCAAACTGACAAACGCAGGAATAATCACGCCGCCGATAATGGTGATCAGCCGTAGCCGACGGTGCCAATTGCGTGCGCTTGCGGCCCGACCTTCCATCCAGAGAACCTGATCGAGCCAGCGCGATCGCAAAAACTCTTTTTGCAACGGGGGCAACTCCACCAGGTCAATGAGTTTGCCAAATTCCTGCTTTAGATGATCGTTATAGTTAAACTTCTGTTTCCGATTTGAGGTTCCTGGAGAAGTCGAGCCTCCTACCGAAAGAGGAATTTCGCGATCGCCCTCAGACATAGATACTCCTGCCCCTATGACGGTGACTTTTTTTCATTAAACCGGACAAACCGGATCATTTTTAATTTTTCACTTTTAATTTTCTATTTGATCCAAGGGTGAGCGTTAGAGAAATTTCTCGATCTACCCCGCTTCCCCTGCAAAAATCTCATCTAAAATGCTGGTTAGCGCGTCTGTCCCCTCGCTCAGATTGACGGCTTGTACCAGACCCGACTCGATCAAAGCGTGGGCCCGATCGTCTGTGGGTTCTCCGCGCAGTCCGGCTGCCAACTGATCTGCGGTGCGTCCACTCCCAGCGACAACGATTACTAACCGACCCGCCTCTACGTTTTGTAGCGCATCCTTCCAGGTCACTTCTCCCCCATTGATCAAAACCGTCACCGAAGGCGCACCGCCCGCTAACTCACTAGCAACTTTTGCAATCCACAACGATTCGTCGCCCCACTGCGAACCGGGCACCAGCAGAAAGTGAGTATGAGACGGCTCTAAAGGGGTGGCTTCCTCAGAGGTGGGAGTCTGTTTGGGTAGAGTGGCCAGTTCTTCTGGGGCCACCCCAATCAGCGGAAAAGACCCCGCGATCGCCGTTCTCGCTTCCCCCATCAGCCGCATCACTCCAGCATCTGTGCCCCCATCCACCACACAGGCTTGCCACTTTTGAGCGATCGGAGCCAGTACATCCCAAAACAAGCGCTGCACCTGAGAGTAGTCAGCTTGACTCAGCTTACTTGCTCCACCAATCACCACCAACACAGGACGAGAACGACGATCGAACCCCAGCGATCGCAAAGATGCCGATAGCTGACCAAAGAAATTGACATGAATAACGGCTGCGACTTGGTTGGAGAACGTAACAGTGAAAGGTTTTTCCATGAACAGAATGTTACCGCCAAAAGTTAAAAATGGAGTAGAGAAGGCGGAAGCGAAGGACTGATCCAGGCTTCTGTTCCTCCGTTCAAAGATCGAACGGGTCAGCCGGGTTGTTTACAAGTATCTTCTGCAAACATTTTACGGTGGTCAGTTCAAGAACCCTCAAATGTAGGGGATCTTCCTGGATCTAAACGTGAATTCGATGAGAGGTTTTTGCTTCGTTGTTTTGTTCTTGAGTTCAGGTTGAATTTAAGATCTTTCTCACGTAGTGCAAACGGTAGACCCACTGCACACTCAATCGTTAAACCCCAAAACAGTTAAACCCCAAAACGCCCCTTCTCAGAGTTCCCTTTCTGACCTTTCCATCACCAATGCTGTCACCTTATCAATCAAATGCTCCGGTTGGCTAATCGGTTTGACCAGATAGTCATTGGCTCCGGCTTCGAGACATTGAATCGGCTCGTGAGCATCGGCTTCTGTGATCAGCGCCAAAACTCTGAAGTTGTGAGTGTTTGGGTCTTGTCTCAGATGGCGGATCACCTTACAGCCATCCATTCCCAATAGCTGAGAATCGACAATTACGGCGATCGGTTGCAGCATTTCGATCTGACGCAGAGCCGTGGTGCCCTCGATCGTCCACACGACCTGATAATTTGCGGCGGTCAGCAAGTCACAGATCAAGGTAGCGGTTTCTTCGTGACTTTCGATCAAGAGAATTCGAGGATGCAAAGCCGCCGCTAGACGTTTTTGTTTGGCGCGATCGAGGGCAGACAAGCTTTGAGTGGGAAGATATACCGTAAATTTTGACCCAACGCCGACGGCTGAAGTAACTTCAATTTTGCCCCCATGCAGTTCGACCAGTTGTTTGGTCAAGGCTAACCCTAATCCCGTTCCTTCATACTTGCGGTGATAGGAAGCATCTAGCTGCTGAAATTTTTGAAACAACAGCGGAACCTGGTGGTCAGGAATGCCAATTCCCGTGTCTTCGACTTGCAAAACTGCGGTGTCGTCATTGAGCCAGATCCTCAGTGTCACCAGTCCGCCCGCTAGCGTAAACTTGATGGCATTACTGAGCAGGTTGACCAAGATTTGCTTGACGCGATGACAGTCTGCTTTAAAGAGGGCGGTTTCGGCGATCGCCTCCACTCGCCAATCCAGAGTTAATTGAATGTGGCTGCGATCGGCTTTTTCTTTCAGCAAATTGAGGGTCTGTTGCGCCAACTCAAACAGCGAAAACTCGCTCACCTTCAAAATCGTTTTGCCTGTCTCCACTTGAGAGAGGTCTAAAATGTCGTTAATTAAGGCCAGGAGGTGTTCTCCGCGTCCCTGAATGGTCTGTAAATATTCTTGCTGCTTGTGGAGGGTGAGTGCCCCTTTTTTGTGAGTGTGCAACTGATAGCGCAATAGCGTTGAAGCCATGCCAATGATCGTCGTTAAGGGACTGCGTAGCTCATGGCTCATAGTTGCCAAAAATTCTGTTTTTGCTCGACTGGCCGATTGGGCGGCGACCAAAGTATCCCGCAGTTCTTGAGTGCGATCGACAACTTGCTGTTCTAGCGTGGCTTTTTGCTGAGTGACTTGGGTGTAGAGTTTTGCCTGGTAGATGGCGATCGCTAGATGTTCTGCAATTCGTTGCAAAAAGGCCTTTTCGCTATCTTGCCAGTGACGCGGCGCACCACACTGATGGGCGATCAAGAGTCCCCATACTTCATCTCGAACCACGATCGGCGTGACTAATTCTGCTTCCACCTGTTCTAGATGAGCGAAGGACAGGGGACGATCGTCTGCCCAAGTGATTTCTCCATCCACTTCTCGCGGCCTAACGCTGTGCGAGTCTTCCATCTGATGCAGAATCGAGGGAATGGAATCATTTTTTCTAGCTTCGTAAGTAATTCTATCCAGATTGGCAACCTCTGCCCAAAGGCTGGGCTGATCTGACTCAAACTCCAATAGACAGGACGGTGCAGGGATATTGAACTGATAGATAATCAGGCGATCGGCCTTAAGAAATTGGCGCACCTGTTGAACGGCAGTCTCTAATACCACAGGCAATTCTAGACTTTGCCGAATCAGCGCCGTCACCTTGTTGATCAGTTTTTCTCGCTCAACCTGCTGTCTGAGGGCAACTTCTGCGGAAGATGTGTGAGTCGCCGGGGGTGCCAAAAGTTCGATAAGCTGCAAGGTAAAGGCACTCTGAACGGCGGGGTCGTTAGGCTGGATTGAAGATCGGGTCGATCGCACTCGCTGCAAAATTGGAGCAGGCAGCAAAGTCTCCAGACGGGTCAAAAAGGCGGCGATCGTGTCTGGCTCAAACGTCAAGCCCATCTGACACAGCGTTTCTACCTCATTGCCAGACTTTTGATCGGCAGCGTCTTCTAAATCAATCCTTTCTCCTTGCAGCAGGGCACAAAAAGTCTGGGAAATCACTAAAACAAACTGCTCAGTTACCCGCAGGTTAAAAACTGGCAAGACGGACTCAGTGAGTACGATCGCCCCTGGGTGATTGGTTTGCTTTAGCAGTCCCCCGATTTGGTGAAAAACACTCCACGGAAGAGTTCGATAAAAACTCTGGGTTTCGGTGCCTGGTGTATTCCGCATCTGGGCAGGAAGAAGTGTCTGCGATAGTGATGACAAAAAAGGGGTGCTATCCCTATCTACACAATGCCTTAATTAAGAAGGGACATACAGCAATGACTTTGAAGCTTTTCTTAAATTTGCTCAATTCTAAACCCTGAAGATTCTATGACACGACGCTCTATCTCTCTGATGTACAAACTGATGTGCAAAGAACCATCTAAAGTCTGTAGAAAAGGTGAAATATTTCGCCAGCACTAATTTTTAGAGCATTTGCGATCGCCTTGAATCAAAGAAGCTGTCATGAAATTTGCTTGATAATATTAACCCACACCCTCTTTTTCCTGAGTTTAGTGAGTTAGTAAAGCGGAGAGAAACTGCCGTTTTTATGACTGTTCAAATGGTCGCTCTCCTGCCTTCTGTAAATCGCAGTTTTATTGAATAATCAAGCCTCAACTAGTTGATTTTCTTGGCGTAGATAAGCCTCAATCAAAAAGTCTAACTCCCCGTTCATCACGTCCTGAATTGCGGTTGTTTCTACCGAAGTTCGCAGATCTTTGACCAACTGATAGGGATGAAACACATAGTTACGAATCTGGTTGCCCCAGGCTGCTTCTACGATGTCACCTCGAATGTCGGCGATCTCTTTGGCGCGTTGTTCTTGAGCCACAATCAGCAGTTTGGCTTTGAGAATGGCTAGCGCTTTTTCTTTGTTTTGTAGCTGCGATCGCTCCTCAGTACAACGCACTGCCAGACCTGTGGGCAAGTGAGTAATTCGCACAGCCGTCTCGACTTTGTTGACGTTTTGTCCGCCTTTACCCCCGGCACGAGAGGTCGTAATCTCCAGATCCTTATCGGGAATGTCTAACTGCACGGACGTATCGATCATCGGCATCACCTCCACCCCAGCAAAGCTCGTTTGCCGCTTGTCGTTAGCGTTAAATGGTGAGATCCGCACTAGGCGATGAGTGCCCTTCTCTGACTTGAGATAGCCGTAAGCGTAGCGCCCATCAATTTCCAAAGTCGCTGACTTAATGCCTGCTTCTTCCCCTTCTGAGCTTTCGATTAGATGCACTTTGTAGCCGTGAGCTTCTGCCCAGCGCGTATACATTCTCAGCAGCATTTCTGCCCAATCTTGAGCATCCGTTCCACCCGCTCCGGCGTTAATGGTTAGCAGTGCGCCTTTTGCGTCGTAGGTGCCCGACAACATTTGCTGTAGCTCCCACTGGTCAAGCTCTCGATGCAGTTGGGCCGTTTTTGCCTCCCCTTCTTCTAGCAGCGAGTCGTCCATCTCCAGAGACAGCAGTTCTAAAATCGCCTCAGCATCATCTAAAAGCGTCTTCCACTGGTCAAATTGCTGAAGATGAGACTTGTAATCGTTAAGTTCTTGCAGAGTTTTTTGAGCGATCGCTTGATTGTCCCAAAATTCGGGCTGAGAAGCGATTTGCTCTAGATCTTGAATTTTTGCGGTCAAAGCAGGAACGTCAAAGATACTCCTGAGTTTTACCCAGGCGATCAGTGAGCAATTCGACGTTGCGCTTTAGTTCTACGGTATCCATAGCGATCGTAATTTCCTCAGACAACCTTCACAATTGTAGCGAGTCATGGGTCGTCTCTTACGGACAGATGGATTTGATTCACCACGATCGCACTCGAATCCTGCACCGCTCGTGAATTCACGGAAATAAAACTAGACCCCTCAAGAAAATCGATCGCTTCGACTCCCCCAAGAGGTCTAACCCTGAGATTTTAGAAATCAGGTCAGTTCTTACTTCGATTCAGCTTTTTCGGCCATTTTCTCAATTTTGCCAGCCGCTTGAATCAATGCCTTGCCGACTTTGTGCAGTGGGCCTTTGACTCCGCGTTCTGCTTCGTCTCCGATCGCGTTGGTTTGCTCGCCCAGTTGGCTGAGAACTTCGGCAATTTCACTCGCTTCAGACTTTTTGCCCTTCAGGAGCTTTTTGAGTTCCTTAAGGCTACTGGAGAGTTCTTTAATGTTTTCTTCTTTGTGACCTTTGAGGAAATTAACCCACAGATCGATCTGACCGATCGCGTCGCTGGGTTCAATTTCAGTTACGTCACCATGCAGAATTTCGACGAGAGAATCCGGATCTGGAGTTTCGTCACCTGCATCAGAGTCAACTTCTTTTTGAGCAGCTTTAGGCTCCATTTCTTCTTCCATTTGAGAATCGTCGTGGTTACCTTTGCTCTTATTTTGAGTTGCCATTGCTCGTTCCTTTTTCGTAAATGTTGAAAAGTTCACACTTGCTAGATTACGGAAACGATCGCGGTTTTCCCTCTGTCCGTAGAGCAACTTCAGGAATCATTCAAGAGAAGGACGCGCCTCAAAAAGAATGCAGGTAAAGACTCAAACTCAAAAATGCAGAAGGCGTTCAGGAAGAAGCTTTCAGACTTTCTTCTACTGACTAAAACCGTAGAATTACGGGACTCAATTTGCCAAATATATGAAAAATCTATGATCCAAATCACAGACGGAAAAAGTTAGGAATGCTCCCCCACGGTTGCAGAGAACCTTACGTGTTTTTGCCGACTGTCTTAAGGAAGAATTTTGATTACTACCGTAGATCGACGATGGTTTCTATCGGTCTACCTATAGAAAATAGGCTCAACGCTGATATGAAAAGATGACCTTGCAAAAGATGATGGCTACTCAATCTTCTCTTCGTTCTCGCGGCATGGAACTCCTTGTTTCATACCACCAAAAACCATCCGTCCGTGTCCGTAACCAGTTGGTGCAACTCAACGCAGGTCTGGTTAGAAAAATCGCTCATCGAGTCAGCCACCAGTGTGCCGAACCCTACGAAGACCTTGAGCAAATTGGTTATCTCGGTTTGATTCGCGCCATTGAGCGGTTTAACCCTCACCAAGGATGTGCGTTTAGTTCGTTTGCGGTGCCCTACATTCGTGGTGAGATGCTGCATTTTCTGCGCGATCGTGCAGGTACTGTTAAGATTCCCCGGCGTTGGCAACAACTCAACAAGGAAGGCCAACGAGTTCGCGAAAGTCTGACGGAAGCGTATGGTCGTCAACCGACGGATGAAGAAATCGCACTAGAGTTGGGCGTCGGCGTAAATGAATGGCGCGAGAGCAAACTGGCTGCAAGAAACCGTCTGCCTCTGAGTCTCGACGCTACGATCTGCCAACAGTTGGACTCTCCAATGACCTTGGGCGACACGCTGCCTGACTCTCGTTATCAAGCTCTTCAGCACTTAGAAGAAGATCGCCAGCAATTGCAACGTGCCCTAAATCAACTGGAAGATAAGACGAGGCAAGCGATCGAATATGTTTTTCTTCATGACCTCTCTCGCAAGGAGGTCGCCGAACAAATTGGAGTCAGCCCCATGACAGTGACCCGTCGCATTCATCGCGGCATTCAACAGATGGTTGGACTGCTGCAACCTCAAGTCTTACAAACCGACCCCTAACTCGCTGCTAAGATTACCCCCATCATCTCGGATACGCCGGATTGAGTTACCTTCAGTTCGGCGTTTTCTGTTGGCAATTTTGAGCCTGGATTGAGAACTCAGGATTTGTTAGCGCGTTTTCATGTCCGCGATCGCATTACGGGTCATGGAAGCAATTGCCTGATCGTTGGCTTTAGGCAAGTGATAATACTTACCGCCAGATTGTTTCGCTAATTCTTTGGCAAAACCAGTGGAAATGAATTTGTTCTCGGTGTCGATTACGAGTAGCTGAAAGCCGATCGCTCGAATTCGAGAGGCAATATCTAAGAGTTCGCCTTTGATGTCGGGTTTTTCGCCTTCGGGAAGGGTTTCGCCGAGCGATCGAGCCAGCGATACATTGCCGCGGCCGTCTGTAATTGCGACGATGACGACTTGACCAATATCGCCTGATTGTTGAGCGTTGACCCCCACCCGAACGGCTTGAGTCAGTCCATGCGCCAATGGGGAACCTCCGCCACAGGGCATTCGGTCTAATCGACGTTTGGCGGCTTCGATCGACCTCGTGGGCGGCAACAACACTTCAGCCTGTTCGCCTCGAAAGGGAATGAGTGCGACCTGATCGCGATTTTGGTAAGCCTCAGTTAAGAGTCGCAAGACGGCACCTTTGGCAGACTGCATTCGGTTGAGCGCCATTGACCCAGAAGCATCGACGACGAAAACGATCAAGGCACCTGCTTTTCGGGCGAGTCGTTTTTGACGAATATCGCTTTCTTCAACAAAGACCCGCTTGCGAGAAAGGCTGGATGGAGATTGTTCGCTCGATCGCTGACGACGTGATTTTTGGTATGGAGCAGCCGATCGTAAGGTGGCATCAACGGCAATTCGGCGCACTTTGCCTTTGGGCAACATCGGCTTAATGTAGCGGCCGCGATCGTCCGAGAAGATCACCGATCGGCTCCCAGATTTGCCCTGGCGGGTCGCCATTTGAGCAAAATAGAGGACTTCTGGATCGAGAATGACACCTTCTGGATCAAAGATAAACTCTTCTGGAATGTTGGGTGGCTCTTGTTCCTGTGGTTCGTCTTCTTCTTTTTCGTCTTCCGGCTCGTCCTGCTCTTGATCGGTTTCGTCTTCCGGCTCGTCCTGATTTTGGGGCGGTGGGGGCGGAGGCGGAGGTGGGTTCTCTTCGGGTGGAGCCTGAACGATCGTCGATCGCGGCACAATTACCAATTCAACCGCCCGACGCAGATCTTCAGCATTCACCTCAGTTCGCCCGTCCAGAGCAGCATGAGCCTTAGCCACTCTCAGCGCAAACAGTTCGGCTCGATGCCCCTGAACGCCGCCTCGAATCGCCTCATTCACCAAGTAGTTGATCTGGTCAGTGGAAATGCGGACATCCTTTAACCATTCTCTCGCCAGAATGATCTGCGTTTTGAGAGAGTCCAGGTCTTCACTGTATTCTTTGAGAAATTCTTGAGGCGAGTTTGCATATTGAGTGGCTTGATCGACCGCCTGAACCCGATCGTCCAGTCCCAAAACCATGTCGGCGGAGAGGGCGATCGCGATCCGATCCAGTAAATGTTCTCTCAGTGATCCTTCTTCGGGGTTGTAAGTAGCAATCAGTAGAGGCTTACAAGGATGCTGAAAACTGATGCCTTCGCGCTCGATTTGATTGCGTCCATCGGTTAATGCACTGAGTAATAAATTTGAGATTTGGTCGTCGAGTAGATTAATTTCGTCAATGTAAAGAACACCGCGATTTGCTTCTGCTAGTAGTCCCGGTTGAAAAACGGTTTCCCCTTGTCGGATCGACTGACTGACATCAACAGAACCAATCAAGCGATCTTCTGTCGTGCCGAGGGGAATCTGAACAAAGGGCGCACGAATAATTTGAGTCGGCAAGTCTGGACGATCGACATTTCCAAACTGCTCCAGGGTGCGATCGTCCCATTCGCCCGGAGCATTCGGATCACAATTGCTGATCGAATCTGTGACCACCTCGATCGGCGGCAACAGTGCATGAATCGCCCGTGCCATCACCGATTTGGCTGTGCCTCTGCGTCCAGCGATCACCACACCGCCTAAACCGGGATCGATCGCCGTCAAAAGCAAGGCCAGCTTGATGGCTTCTTGACCAACGACCGCCGCCAAAGGAAACGCTGTAATAGGAGTGTCAAGTGCGGGCATGTAATCTGGTGAATGATGATTCAAAAATCAGCTTATCAAGGGGCTGGCACTGATAGAAAGCGTTAAAGTCCTCTAAAACCAAAGCCTTCTAAAACCAAAGCCCTCTAAAACTATAGTAGAGGCAAGCCAGACTCCCGATGATGTAAACAAACCAGGTTCCAAAAAAACCGATTGCTCGTCCCGGTGAAGGGCCGTAGGTTTGAATAACTCCCCAAGCGTAAACAATTCGCGTGATCGTCAGAATTCCTCCAAGCATCCAGATCAGCCAGGGTGCGGCTTTCATGAATTCCAGGGCGATGAGGAAGAGGAGTGCGATCGGCACATATTCTATGAAATTGGCATGAGCGCGAACCTTTCGCTGGAGAAGTCCATCGTCGATCGACTTGGTGACGACTGTTTTCTGAGCCATCTGCTCAACGAACGCTGCCCACTGACCGGGATTCTCTAAATAATCGGGCTGAGTGGTTGTATCTTTTTGAGATTCACCATGCCAAACTCTGGTGCTGGTTCGCTCCATGACGACGATGTAGGAGAGCGCCAGGGCAACCAATCCGTTCAAACCAATAAACAGAGTTGAAATCGGAATCATTGCTTACACTTCTCCTTTTTGAGATTGTTGGATAACTCCACTCCAGTCGTCATTGTGAACAGCAGATTCTAACTTTTGGCGGCGATCGCTTTCCGTTTCCGTGACTTTCTCCTGAGTGAGATTCTGGTCTGCCATCGCTTTGCGAAGTTTTAGTTTTTTCTCTTCGTAAGCATCTCGTTCGGCAGTGGTCATGGCCAGTTTTGCCGCTTCTCCGACCGTGGCAGCCCAACCGCCTTCTTGATTGCCTGGGGGAATGCTGCCCGATTCGGCAATCCAGGTGTCTCGCAGTTGCTCCATTTCCTCGCGCTTAGGAAATTTGAAGGTTTTCAATCTCAGGAAGGCACAATTTTTTTCACCAATCTGAGTGACATGTGAATTGAGAGAAAGCTGAACGTTGCGGGAATAGCCGACATATTGCAGGGTGCGATCGTCATCAAACACCGCATACACGCCCGCAATTTTGGAATTTGCTGCTTGAGTTGACCAATCCGCAATCGCCATAATTTCGTCGCCCTGACTTTCGAGATTGGGAGCGCTGGTAGTTGAGTGTTCGTCGTCAGAGCCGTACAGAAAGCTGTGCAGTCCCTCGTGGGCTTGAGGGACGTTTTGATGCTCCAGAGCGACCCCTTGCGGGTAACTCGAAGCGATCGGGTTCTCAGTTTCCATCGGTTTTTGCCTCAAATGTCTGCGCTTTCTTATTCTGTAACTCATTCTCTAACACCGTGCGGCTAAAGAACGGGGATCATGACTATTGCAGTGGTTCAAAAATGCCGTAAACTTTTGTTACTAACCACTCATATTCGGACTCATCCTATGGCAGACCCTACCGGATTTGGCAAACCTAAGCCGCAGCCCAAAAAACCTTCAAAAGGTGCAGCAAAACGGGCTGAAGCTTCGCAGCTATACGATCAGTTCAAGACCGATGGCACGCCTGAATATGAGATTTATATTCGGGTTGAGGGCAAGAAAAATTGGTTCCCTGTGGGCGCGATCGCCGTCAAGCGCACTAACCAGATTCACGCCGCCATTTTTGACAACGAGGAAGAACTTCAGAAGGGCGCGTTTCGGCTGTTTCCCATTCTCAAGAAGAGCCAGAATATGCTGGAGTACGGCTATCGGCTTAAGGAATTTAAGGACGACGAAATCGAGTTGGCAGTGCGCCCCTCAAAAGGTCAACAAGCTGGAATTGGCTTGCAGAATGCGCTAGCAATGGTGGGCGATCGCATGACTTCGATCTTCAAACGCAAATAGTTTAAATCCAGGGATCGTCATCTTCGGGATCTTCAGGAGGCTGATTTGAGGAGGCGATGAGTTTTTGATCCGCGATCGGCTTTGCAGAAACGTCGATCGTGGGTTCTATAAAATCGTCATCGTCCCAACCATCAAACGGTTCAGCTTCGGCAGCAGATTTTTGGATGATTTCTGTATTTGGCTGAACTTCAACCGCCTTTTCAACAGGTTCGCTGAAATCCTCGTCGTCCCAATCTTCTAAAGGATCGGGTTCAGCAGAAGCGGGACGAGCGATCGGCTCATTTTCCCAATCGTCCCAAATCTCAGCAACTTCGTGAGTTCGTTCTCTCACCTGCTCAACAAAAACCTGCCCCGTTTCTTTAGCTTGTTCGGCTAAAAGTTCGGCCTTTTCTTTGAGTTGTTCGTTGAAGATTTGCGCCCGTTCTTTAGCCTGCTGAAAGAGAGATTTGAATTCTTGTGTAACTTGAGTTTTTTCTTCTTTGAAAAAGTCAGCCGCCTTGTAAAGCTTTTCCTGAAGGCCTTCCTGGTAGATAGCGAACGATCGTACCGCTGCTTCTGACACCAACACTCGACGATTACCCAAGCTCAAAATATAGTTGGGCGGCAGTTTATAAATGCTTCCGGTCACGCTGCTTGAGATAAATAGGTAATGTTCGATTACTCCTGTTTCTAAATCAAACAAATAATCAACAACTTTTCCTGCTTTATTGCCTGCATCCGTCCAAACTTCACAGTTGACGAGTGACTCCAATTGCCGAACTTTTTCGACATCCGTCTCGACAGGTTGTGAATTGACCAAAACGCCATTTGCGCCGATCGTATCCAACTGATCCAGATTAAACGCCGTCTTTTTGCGTCCCAATAAGCCCGACTTACAGATGAACCCCAACACTCGATGCACTTTGGGATACATCCACAGCACTTCAATCTGTCCGAGTTCTTGTAGCGATCGGCGATCGAGCACAAACTGATTGAGTAAATCGCTCTGTTTCACAACCTCTGGCTGCTTCGACATAGACTTTTTGGCGCAGTGGCTTCATTAAGTGGCTTCACCTACTAGTGTATCTCGTCATTCTTTATAGAATTTTTTAACTCTAGTTGACAGAATTCCATTAAATTCGGCAAAATGGTAGACTGGCTGTTCATTCCTGCTCGGATCAGGTCGGGCAATCAAAAGCCTGTAAGAAAGTGACGGCTTAACCCAAAACTTTCAGGCTACCTGTACGGCAACTTTTTAGGACAAGACTCATGGCTTACGCAATTATTGAAGCAGGCGGCAAACAGATGCGCGTGGAACCCGGCCGGTTCTATGATGTCGATCGCCTTGCCACCGAAGAAAATGCACAGATTACGATCGACCAAGTTCTCTTTGTCAGAAACGAAGGCGAGATCAGCGTGGGTCAACCCCTGGTCGAGGGCGTGACGATTCAAGCGACGGTGCTGAGACACTTTCGGGGACGCAAAATCATCGTCTACAAGATGCAGCCCAAAAAGAAAACTCGCAAAAAGCAAGGTCACCGTCAAGAACTGACTCGTGTGATGATCGACTCGATTAGCATCAATGGTGCTGTCATTGCTTCGAGAGAAGCTGCACAAGACCCCGAAGCGGTTAGTGAGAGCTAAAGGCTAGACTGAAAACTTAAGTAAAATTTTGAGGGAATCATGGCTCACAAGAAAGGGACAGGCAGTACACGCAACGGACGCGACTCTAACGCTCAACGTCTTGGGGTTAAACGCTACGGCGGGCAAGTCGTCAAAGCTGGAAACATTCTGGTTCGTCAGCGCGGCACCAAGATTCACCCCGGCAACAATGTAGGACGCGGCAGCGATGACACGCTTTTCTCTCTGATTGGCGGCATCGTCACGTTTGAGCCTTATGCGAAGGGTCGCAAAAAAGTCAGCGTTTATCCCGCTCCGGTCGCAGAAACCGCTGGGGTTGAAAGCTAACCAACTGGACGAAATTTTAGAGATGGGGCGCGATCGAGTCGTGCCCTTTTTTATTGGCAGTTTTTTTAGATGAAATCTACAGGGAACGCTAGTCGAATGTAATCACTTAACGTGAATTCGATGGAGTTTTCTCGCTTCATTATTCAGCACTTCTGCCCCCCAACCCCCCAATTTCGGGGAACTTTGAGACAATATTTCTCGTTCAAAGTCCCTCACTTGTGGGAGATTTAGGGGGCTGAAGCCGAGTGAAACGAAGCGAGTTACTCTCATCGAACTGACGTTCACTTAAATCTATTCACTTAACAACCGTGGGCAGTGCCAACGAGTTCTTTAATTTTTTGGGGACAAGTCTTCACCAGCGCTAGTCTAATTTATCGGCGTTAGATTCAAAAGGTTAAAACTTAGATTTATTCAACCGCCATCATTGTGCGCCATCATTGTGTTTGTACGTCTGGTGAACTGTTTGAACGGTCTGAGCGATTGTTCGGCACGCCTTAAATCTTTTACCGATCTGCCTGGTTTTCACAAGACTGTCACAATCTTTGCTTACCTTACAAGAACAAGCCTGATTGTAAAAGTGTACAAGCTTAACGATCGCGGCTAAAGCTCGCTTGACAGGATTCGTACAAATTGGTCGATCAAAATTGCTCTCAGTTGTTGCCCTTGATGTTGACTTGTGGCGCGATCGCGACCCTCTATTCTGGTGAAGCTTTCAAACCAATTAGTCAACACGCTGAAGCTTTTGCCGCCTTTATCTTTCCTGAGAAGCCGTTTGCTTAAGTAGCCTCGCTATCAAGTAGATAACTTGTATTTCTAGCTTACTTTATTGAGTTAGAGAGCCTAGAAACTTGAGGTTTTTAGCTTTGTTTTCTTGGTTACTTATCTCAAGAGATATGGGCTGAGAATAGTTATCTTCATTAATAGTTACTGTTGGTTACTAAGCCTTAATGTAGAATATCACCCCTACATAAATGCAGCAGAAAATTAGAGAGTTTATAACCTGATGTTCGACTCTCAAAGGATTAGGGAAGCATAATCTTAATCCCAAAAGACAAGATTCTCTCAATCAGTATTTTCACACCACCTGTGGATTTGAGGAATCATTTTTTGAGCAAAATTCCGCTTCTAACGCCTATTAGAATCTGAACCTCAACTCTCACAGGTTGAATCTACAAAACCTGTTGTTATTCATTCAGCAGCAGCGTCTCTCTTGTTCGCTTGTTACTACCCAAAGCTACCCGAAATGAACACCTGTCCGCCTTCTCGCTTTCGACATCTCCTAGCAGCAACTCTGGCGATCGGAAGCACTTTTCAATTCGTTTTTCCCACTCTGGCGCAAAGCACAGCCGCCGGAACCGCCATCAAAAACACTGCAACTGGGACATATTCAGACGGAACGACAACCTACAATACGACTTCTAACGAAGTGACGATCGAGGTTTCAGAAATTGCTGGCATTACACTAACGGCTCAAACCCCCAGTGTTCCTAATCCCAACGCAGGCGATACGCTATTTGTTGATTTCGTGGTCACCAACACCGGTAACGACCCGACTCAATTCTCTATTCCTGGCACCGCCACGCTCTCTAACACCACAGCCTTTGCTCAAAACGGACAGATTCAAATTATTGCTGTCAACGGCACCCCGCTAGGAACTCCGGTCAATGTGCCGAATGGGGGAGATTCGACCGCTAACTTGCTGGCAAATCCAACGATTCCAGCCAACCCTGGTACAGGCACCACCGGAACCGTCACCATTCGCGTTCCCATTCAGGTACTCGCCTCCGCAACCGCAGGCAGCTTATTAACTGTGTCATTGGGTAACACAACTCCTGTTAATGGACAGAACACCGATCGCACAGGCAACATCAGCGCAGCAGACATCTTCACGGTTGATAACGCTAATGGAGTGGGGGGCGAAACCAATGCAACGCCTCCTACAAATGGAACGCGAGAAGCAATGGCAACCAGTAGCACAATCACTGTGGCAGCCAGATTGCAGGCGTTTGCGGCCGTTCTCAAAGCGATCGGGGGCTACAGCAACAACAGCACACCCAACAACCTCACAGATGACACGCTGACCTATCGACTATCTCTGAAGGTTGATAACCCAACGCCGCTCCCTACTGGACTGGTTGCTTCTGACCTTTATGGCACGCTACTCAACGTCAACAACAGCACCGCGACTCCTTACGTTCTCGTCTCTGATGCAATTCCGACGGGGTTACAACTAGGTACGACGGCCTCCATTACCGCTCCGCCAAGCTGGACTCCCGTTTACACCCAAGATCCGCTGACGACAAGCGCCTTGAGTGCAAGATGGAGTACAACTCGCCCAACCGCAGGAGCCGCCATTACTCGGATCGGCTTCATCTACGACACAACCACCACGCCGCTTTCAAAAGGGACGACTGGTGTAGGCAATACGATTTCTGGCTTTACCTTCACAATGACACCGATCGCAGGCTTCACAGGCGGTCAGGTGGCTAACATGGCACAGGTCTTTGGGCAATCTCAACCGGGAACCATCGCCCCTGGAACGGCTACCCAGATTGTTTACGACGAGTCAGGTGACCAGACGACCAACAACGGGTTAGTCGGAAACAATCCCGATTCGACTTCGGGAGGCGCAGGCGCAAACGATGGCGGCATTACAGATGGGGTCGCTAATCCAACTGCGGATGGAACTGATCCGGGTGCAGGTAGCGATCCGTCCAACACAGGCAACACCAACCAGGGCCCTGATACAGGAACCAACGCAGGCACCAAACTTTTAGGCGGTGAAGACACTGTGTTTACGATCGCCGCGACTCCCCTAAATGGCCCAACTGGTCAACCTGCTGCGATTGGGCCAACAGATACCAATGATGACTTTACTAACAGGTCGATCGTCATTCCTCCTAACACGCCGCCCAACCAGTCGATCGATGCCGATCCATTCACCTTCAACAACACGGTGCAAAACACAAGCGGCAGTTCTCAAGCGATTTCATTATTGCCAACTCCGCCTGCAACAACGACAGCCCTGCCTGATAATACCAAGGTGACGATTACTGATCCAGCGACGGGCACCAGCGCAACCTACAACTACACCTCAGCAGGCGGTTTCATCTTTGAATCAGGTACGGGCGGTACGAGTGCGACAGTTCCCGTGAGAATCACGGTTCCAGGAGGAGGCACGGCTCCTTATCAGGCGATCGTTGACCTACCATCGGCTCCTCAACTGACTGGGTTCCCAGTTCCGATCACTGCTTTTGTGGATACGAATAATGATGGTAGTCCGGTGAATGATCCGAGCAACATTACCATCGATCGTCTCTACACCAACTATGTAAGCCTGGTCAAAGAAGCTCGAATCCTAGAGGCCAACGGTGCTGCTGTATCGGGGGCAGCAGGAAGCTTCACCACTGTGCAATCAGATCTGAGTGCAGCAGCCACTCCCGGCAGAATCATTGAATACCGCATTACTTACAGAAACATCTCAACCAGCGGGGGCACCAATAACGTCACTTTGCCTGCAAACAACCTGGTGATTGTTGAAAGTGGAGTACCGACCGCCAACAATACGAGCAATTGGTTTGGCATCACGATCGATCCAGCCTTTCCAACAACGGGTGGGGTTGGTTCCGCAGTCGATGTGAATGGAACGATCGCGGTCACGACGAGTGGCACTCCGGCAGACATTCAAGAGTACCGAAACACAGTTTTAAGTGTTCCTCCGGGTGCTGCGGCAGGGACATTTATCTTCCAGCGAAAGATCAAGTAAGTCTGGGGGGATTGTTCTTTTCAAACATCTGAGAGGTAATCCCTTCCACCATTTCATTGTTCAAGCGAGTGTTTACAACAGGATTGGTCATGAAGAAGTATTGGTTATTTAGTGCAAGTGCGGCGCTAGTAGTTTCGGTATTGCCGATTAATGGTTCGCCTGCGATCGCTCAGATCTTTAACGCAGGTTCGACGATCGCTCAAAACGTACTCCGTCAACCCAAGGTCAATTTGAATCTGGTGGCGGATCAGAAGGTTGTCAAAAAAGATGCTCAGGGCAAAGAAATGACAAGCTGGCGACCTGTCGATGGTAAAGTCAAAGCCAAGTCAGGGGATGTGTTTCGCTTTACGGTGACAGGCGAAAATGAAGGGACTCGCGAAGCTAAGAACTTTGTGATTACACAGCCAGTCCCCAAAGGAACCGTTTATGAACTAAGCACAGCGACGGTTGCTCAAGGGATTACAGCCACCTACAGCATTGATCAAGGCAAGACTTTTGTGGTGCGTCCAATGGTCAAAGTGACGCTGCCCGGCGGCAAGGTCGAAGAGCGTCCTGCTCCAGCTACGGCTTACACTCACGTGCGCTGGTCGATCGCTCAAGATCTCTCTCCCAATGCAAGCGTGGCGGCTGCTTATCAAGTCAAAGTTCGCTAGTAGCTGGGCTAAGAATTGAGTGTTGGACGATTTTTGGTTGTAGCGCGATCGTCCAATGCTCAATAAGAAAATAAGCGTTCTCAATCAATTCTTTCTACCAGAAAACAAGCATCAACAGTCCTTCTGGTCATTGTGTTAGCTAATCATCGCATCTGTTTTATACCCGGTTTGGCTTCCCATGTTTTTTCACCACAAACGATGTCGTCCACTGGCGGCGTTTCTTTTAGCCAGTCTGCTGTTTCAGTCGATCGCTGACGCAAAAACAACCATCCTCAACACAGCTTCCTATTCGTTTCAGGATGCTGCTAAAAACACGGTTGAAGGCATTACTAATCAACTCAAACAAGAGCTAGTTGATCCCTTTGGGCGCATTCGTGGCTGTGGTGGAGAAGTCTTACCAGACTATGCAGGGTTTAGTGTGGGGCTATATGACGCGAGTGCAGATGATACCCCGATCGCGCTTGTTTCGATCCCCAGAACAGGGACAGGAACCAGCTTTACAGGCTTACAACCCAATGTTCAAAACAATAATCCTTTCTTTCTAGCGAATGATGAGCCAAAAGGCGGCTTTAACTTCTTTCTCAATCGCAGCACAGGTCAACTAGAAGTCGGGAAACGATACATTCTAATTGTCAATCCGCCTGCTGGGTCGAGACGCTATAGCCAACGCCAAATTCGAGTGGTGATTACTGCACAAGATGACATTGCGAACACAGTGTCTTATACGGCGACTGCTCTAGATGGTCGAGGCATCAGTTTGGACGGCGATCCAGCTTCTTTTTCGACGACCGTTCCAGTTAATGATGCAGCCGGGACGGGGCTAGTTTTGTCTGCTGTGAGTCTATTGGATCAGCCGATTTGTGTGGGAGTCGCGCAGCCCGTTCAGATTATCAAGACTGCCGATCGCGCCGCCGCCGAACCCGGAGATACCGTGATCTACCGATTGAGCGTGCGGAACTTGAATACAGTAGCCGCAAATCAAATGGAGATTACCGATGTGTTACCGATCGGGTTCTCTTTCTTACCCAGAAGTGTTCGCGGTGAGATTGGTGGCATTGTTGTTCCGGTTACTGCAACGCACAATGGCTCAAATATCACCTTTAAGTTTGACGGCAGCATTTCTCCAGATGGAGTTTTGAATGTTGCTTATGCAGTTCAACTCAGTCCCGACGCTGTTCGTGGATCAGGTGAAAATATCGCAAGTGTTAGCGTTCGTCGATCCGACACCAATGCGATTCTCAGAGATGGCCCCTCCAAGTATCGAATTCGGATTCGTCCTGGCATTGTCTCAGATTGCGGAACCATCATCGGACGAGTCTTTGAAGACAAAAACTTTGACGGCGAACAGCAACCTGGTGAACCTGGAATTCCTAACGCAGTCGTCTTTTTGGATGACGGTACTCGAATCACAACCGATGTCAATGGACTGTTTTCTGTCGCCAACGTTCTAGCTGGACATCGCACAGGTGTTTTGGATCTGAGCAGCGTTCCTGGCTACACCTTTGCTCCCAATCTTTACTTCAAAGAGCGCAACAGCCAATCGCGTCTGGTGCGTCTCGAACCGAGTGGTCTAGTCCGCATGAATTTCGCCGTCACGCCCGCAGCTTCGGAGGCAGGCAAACCATGAATCGTAATTACAAATATCTCACTGCTTGTTTGAAGACGCTGGGCATTACGGCTGAAACGATCAGCCTGGTACTATTGGCAACTTTATGTCATCGTGCCATTGCAACTCCTGTAGAAACAGCCTTGTTGTCTACTCAGCCGAGCATTAAAGCTTCTGCACAACCTTCGACTGGAATCATTCCAACGCAGTCTTTGATTGCTCAGTCTACTCCCGTTCCTGCGGCTCCCACTCAGACAACTGTTTCAGGAATTAGCATTGTTTCACCACTGCCCAATGCGATCGTAGATGTACCAGCCACATCAGTCATTCTCAAGTTTCCAAGCGATCAGAAAGTTGAACTTAGAGTTAACGGTAATGTCGTGAGTTCTTCGCTCATCGGACGCACCGAAACCGACAAAGCGACTAAACAAATCACTCAAACCTGGTATGGTGTTCCGTTGCAGGATGGCGACAATACCATCGCAGTTCAATTATTTGCCAATAGTCAGGTTGAACAAACTGCATCCATACAAGTACAAGTGCGAGGAACTGCAAAACAACTAACTCTGAAGACCGCAGAAACTCGCGTGCCCGCAGACGGACGATCAACCATCACCCTTTTGGGACAACTGCTCGACGCACAAGGCAACCGCTCGAATCGAGACGCGATCGTGACCCTCAAACCCACCGCAGGCGAATTTGTCGAACCTGATGTCAGTCCTGATCAACCCGGCTATCAAGTCAAAGCCATTCAAGGAGAGTTTAGAGCCACCCTGCGATCAAGTATTCAAGCCCAAACGGTACGAATTCAAGCAAAACTAGAGGACTTAGAAGCCTTTACTCAAGTGCAGTTTGAAACTGATTTGAGATCGTCGATCGTCACAGGTTCAATTAACTTACGGTTGGGCAGACGGGGCACTGATTTTTATCGCGGCTTTCGAGACTTTTTGCCGCCCGATGGAGACAATCGTTATGGCTTATCGACGAGCGGGGCAGTGTTTGCGACGGGACGAGTAGGAGACTGGTTAGTTACTGGTGCATACAACAGCGATCGTGCCCTTAATGAAACCTGTGATGGAACGTCCAGATTATTTCGAGACCAGCAGTTCTGTGATCAGAACTATCCTGTCTATGGTGATAGCTCAAAGGTTGATATTCTGACTCCCTCAACAGACAGTGTGTACTTCAAAATTGAACGCACTTCCCCCACCTCAAACGGCATTGATTCCTTTATGTGGGGCGATTACAACACCGAGGAGTTTGCAACTCGATCGCAGCAGTTTAGCGCAACTAGCCGTCAGCTTCATGGCTTTAAGGGCAACTACAACATTGGCAAGCTACAACTCAGTGCTTTCTACGGCAACAATGTGCAAGGCTTTCAGCGAGATACGATCGCGCCTGATGGGACAAGTGGCTTCTACTTCTTATCTCGACGGTTGGTGATTGGCGGCAGTGAAAATGTCTTTCTAGAAGTCGAAGAGTTGAACCGTCCGGGCACTGTACTAGAACGCAAGCCACTGGTACGGGGGACAGACTACGACATTGATTACGATCGCGGCACGCTGTTATTCAAACAACCAATTTTGAGAACGGATGTTGATCAAGCGGGGCA
The DNA here is from genome assembly GCF_052939475.1 of Phormidesmis sp. 146-20. Classification (NCBI taxonomy): domain Bacteria; kingdom Bacillati; phylum Cyanobacteriota; class Cyanophyceae; order Leptolyngbyales; family Leptolyngbyaceae; genus Phormidesmis; species Phormidesmis sp. 146-20. Next base: position 29,603 of record NZ_JBJPHT010000022.1, on the reverse strand, counting down.
GGTTCTTGTTCGTCGGATTGTTACAACCTACCAGTACGAAAATCAGCAGGGCGACAAGAGCAATATCTATGCAGGTCGCGCTCGCTATCACTTCTCAAACACACCCGGACAAGAAAGCTGGATTGGCGCAACTTATCTGAGAGAAAATCAAGGCGTTCGTGATTTTGAACTATATGGCACCGATGCACTATTCTCGTTTGCCAACGGCAGTGTGATTGCAGAATATGCTCACTCTAGCAATCGATCGGATGTTCTTGGTCTAGTGAGTGGTTCAGCTTACCGCATCGAAGCCAACGCCAAGATTACTAACAGCATTGATGCGCGGGCCTACTACCGCAAAACAGATACTGGCTTTGCCAACGATGCAACAATGAGCTTTGTTCCGGGTCAGACCCGCTACGGAGCGGAAGTCACGGGCAGTGTTTCGCCAACTACGAAGTTACGAGTGCAGTACGATCGCGAAGACAATATAGGCGTTGCACCGCGACAGATTGATACCTTTCAAGATCTGTTTGCTCCCAGGACAGAAGCGATTCCAGGAACACAGGTTGACAATTCACTAACCACGATCGCTGTCGGAGTTCAACAACGTTTTGGGAGTGCCGATCTGAATGTTGATCTACTCCATCGCCAGCGAGACGATCGCCTTGCTCCCGAATCGAGTGGCTCCTCAGATCAGCTGCGATCGCGCTTTACAATGCCTCTGGCAAAGAACCTGACTTTCCAGGCGCTCAACGAAACTACACTGTCTGCTAATACCGATGCAGTCTACTCCGATCGCACTGCCGTTGGCTTAGATTGGGCGCTCATGCCAGGGGTTAATTTGGGCTTGAGTCAACAGTTCTATACCAGGGGACAACTCGCTGGACAATCAATCACCAACCTGGGGATTCGCGGTGAGTATAAGTTTGGCTCAGACACGACCCTATCGGCTCGATATGGCATTATCGGCGGAGCAAGTAGCTGGACAACCCAAGGCGCGATTGGAATCAATCAAGGACTGACGATCGCCCCTGGTTTGAGAATGAATCTGGCTTATGAACATCTGTTTGGTGGCTTCTTTGGTACTACTGGAGTTGGGACACAGTTTGCTCAACCCTTTGCGGTCGGTCAGAGTGCTTCAGCGATCGGCTTGCAGGGAGGAAGTAACTACAGCGTAGGGCTGGAATATACGGGCAGCAAAGACTTTCAGGCGAGTGCCCGCTACGAGCGTCGGACTTCTTCGGGCGGCAGCAATACAGTGATTTCGGCGGCGGCAACCGGAAAGATTTCTCCCTCACTTACAGCACTAGTCCGCTACCAGCAAGCCAACGCGGCGAACCAAACGCTGATTGGACTAGGAAATACCGCAAACCTGAAAGTAGGGCTAGCTTACCGCAATCCCAATGACGACAAGTTCAATGCTCTGTTTCGCTACGAGTACCGCAAAAACCCCTCGACGATTCCTGACACAATTTTATTTGGGAGTGGCACTGGCTCCGAAGATCACACGATCGCTTTAGAAGGTCTGTATGCCCCTAATTGGCGCTGGGAATTCTACGGGAAGTACGCCATGCGTCGTAGCTCTACGACTCTTGCCAGCGATCTGGTAGGCACTAGCACGGTTTCTCTCGCCCAACTCAGAGCCACTTATCGTTTGGGTTATAGCTGGGATCTTGTTGGAGAAGCCCGTTGGATTACTCAGCCCAGTGCTGGATTTAGTGAAACAGGCTTTTTGCTAGAGGCAGGCTACTATCTCACACCCAATCTTAGACTGGCAGCAGGATATAGCTTTGGTCGAGTTAACGATCGCGACTTTGATGGCAGTCGATCGGCAGGCGGCCCTTACCTGGGGCTAACCATCAAACTCAACGAACTATTTAGCGGCTTTGGCTTACAGAAACCGACTCCAGCCAACCAGCCCAAACCAGAAGCTACCCTTTCAACTGCTCCGGTTAGTCCCCCCAGTGTCCAAGGTGCCACCCCATGAAGCGTAATTTAATCTCTCCTTATGTTGAACGATCGCCGTTCTGGGCGCGATCACTGCGTAGCATTAGTCCCCTCTATGCGGCTACCGTTTTGCTCGTATCACAAAATCTCTGGTTCTTTACCTCCCCCGCAAGGGCGGACAAAATAGGGGGCGGTGGCACCATCTGCGCAGTTCCCGGTAAAGATGGGAGTCCAACTGTGGGGTCGAGTGTAGCCAACACTTACTATCCTGGTGCGGCTGGAGTCACTGCGAGTGCTGGAACCAATAGCATTACCGTAGGAACATCATCAGGATTTAGCAGCCCGATTCAGCCAGGTGACTTGCTACTAGTCATCCAAATGCAAGGTGCAGAGATTAATAGTACCAATACGGGTGCCTATGGGGATGGTGACTCTAGCAACAATGGCTCGACAGGGCTGCCAAACTTTCCAACAGATGGCACTGTCAATGGCAACACGGCGACCAACTTCACTGCCGGAAACTTTGAGTACGTTGTGGCAACTAACACTGTTGCAACTAGCGGCGGCACAATTATCCTCAGTTCTTCTCTAGTAAATAGCTATGTGAATGCTGATAATACGGGTGGAAGTAGCCAGGGGCAAAAGCGATTTCAGGTAGTTCGAGTGCCACAGTATGCAAACCTGACCGTGAGTGGCACGATCACAGCAACTCCCTGGAATGGATCAACGGGCGGTGTGGTAGCGATCGATGTGGTGGGTAGCACGAACTTTACAGGTGCAGGCCAAATTAATGTAGATGGGCAAGGCTTTCGAGGCGGCGGCGGTCGTCAGTTGGGAGGAGGCGCTGGCGCAAACACAGATGTTGTTTCCCTTTCTACTATCAACAACAACGCCTCTAAGGGGGAGGGAGTCGCCGGGACACCCAGATACCTATTTAACACCACTACGAATGCCTTAATCACTAACACGCAAGAAGGCTATCCCAATGGAAGCTATGGTCGTGGTGCCCCCGGAAACGCTGGCGGCGGCGGTACAGACGGGAGACCCAGCGCTAACGATGAAAACGCTGGCGGCGGTGGCGGTAGCAATGGCGGTTCAGGTGGTAGAGGTGGCAGAACTTGGAATAGCGTCTTGCCCTACGGGGGCGCAGGAGGTGCCCCTTTCTCAGTAGCATCTGCCCGTCGGTTGATTTTGGGTGGGGGTGGCGGGGCTGGTACCACAAACAACGGGACTGGGACTCCTGGCGCTGGATTAGCCAGTAGTGGTGCCCCTGGGGGGGGAATGGTTCTGCTGCGGACAGGAACGATCGCTGGGACAGGAACGATCAGTGCCAAAGGTGCCACTCCAGCGCCCATTCCTGCCAATGACGCAAGTGGTGGGGGCGGAGCGGGGGGTAGTGTTCTCGTTATTTCGCAAACGGGAAGTTCAACTGGTCTCAGTATTAATGTAAGCGGTGGCAGAGGGGGCACTAACACAGGGGGCGGCGCTCCTCATGGGCCCGGTGGGGGTGGTTCTGGTGGGGTCGTTCTCTTTAGCCCTGGCGCAACCACGAATGTGAGCGGGGGGGCAGCCGGAACGACTAACAATGATGCCACCAACTTTGGGGGAGCAACCGCAGGGGATGGAGTGACTGCTCCAATTTCAGTGACTCCCGCAGATGCCACAACAAGCATTTCAGGGGCAAGCTGTATCATCTCTGCCGCTAAGTCAACCTCAACTCCCGGGCCGATGGTCGCACCCGGAACAGCAACCTACACCATTACTGCCAGCAATCCCACGGGAACAAATCGATCGACCGCTGAGAACGTCGTGATTGCGGATTCAGGGTTGCCCACTGGGTTTACCAACAGTTCAGCCACGGTGACTCCCGTTTATTCAGGAGGAGCGACCGGCCCAGCAACCGTGACAACCGGAGGAACTGCTTCTCAGCCCTCCTGGTCAGGGTTCAAGATTCCACCAGGCGGCAACGTTGCTATTACGTTCACCGTTAACATTGCCAACGGCACCACTTCTGGAACTTACAACAACAGTGCTACGGCAGCCGCACAGTACAGCAATACAAGCGCAAATGTCACCAGTGCGCCGACAGGCAGCGCCGCAGTCACTTCGACATACAACGGTACATCACCTGCAAATACAGCAGAAGATGTGACGATCGTACCCGTTAGCCCTCTGCAAGTCGATAAGACAGTCGCTCTAGCGGCAGATAGCGACAACTCAAGCGGCACGACACCCGGTGATATTTTGGAGTACACGGTGGCGGTCAGAAATACTAGCACTACCACCTCAGTCAATAACGTGATTTTGAGTGATCCGCTTCCCACCAACACCGCTTATGTTCCTAGTTCCTTACAAATTACTGCTGGAGCAAATACGGGAAGCAAAACCGATGCGGTCACAGACGATCAAGCTGAGATTAATGGCTCTCAGATTGTTTTCCGATTAGGTACAGGGGCAACGAGTTCGGCAGGTGGGAGTTTAGGAACGACGGCTGCCAACAATACAACCACTGTTAAATTCCGCGTTAAAATTAATGACCCATTGCCAGCAGGAACAACTCAACTCTTAAACCAGGCAGTTGTCTCTAGTACGGGTTTTGCCAATGCGCCCAGTAACGACCCTGGCACTCCGGCCCCTAACGATCCGACGGTAACTCCGATTCGCCCTCGGCTGCGTCTGGTCAAACGAATTACGGGTATCAAAAAGGAGGGTAGCGCGACTGTGACTGCGATCGGGGGATACAACAACTTAGCCACCGACAATAACGATAACCCTGGTGTAAATTGGCCGGGCGGCAGCAACACTTACCTTCTAGGAGCTATTAACGGCACACAAATCCCGACCCCGAATCCAGGTGCCCCTGCTCCCAAAGACGAAGTGGAGTACACCATTTACTTTTTATCCGACAGCACGATCAATGCAAACAATGTCAACCTTTGTGACTTTGTGCCCGCTAAACAAACCTTAGTTCCTGGAACGATCCAACTTAACTTTGGCGGGACTACCACTGCTGTTACTGAAGGTTCTGGTGCTGGCCCAGGAAGTGGGTTTTACACGGCTACATTCCCTGTTGATTGTACGGGCATCAACAGTGGGCGCGGTGCAGTCCGAATCCAAGTCGGAACCGTCACCAACGCAACCAGTACGCCGTCAACCTCTTATGGCTTCTTTCGATTCCGAGCTAAGGTCGATTAAGCGACTAAAAGTGAATGTTTTGGTACAACGGTAGCAATTGGTGGAAGGTTGCAAGGGGCGACCGACGGCGACATACCCCAGCTACCAACTATTGCTTGAGCGCGCAACCCTGATCCAAAAACGACAAAGGCCAGTACAATGACTGGCCTCTATCTGATCGGAGCGACACGATTTGAACGTGCGACCCCCACTACCCCAAAGTGGTGCGCTACCAAGCTGCGCTACGCCCCGAATTTGCTTAACCAGCATAACATAATGCGCCCTGTTCGACCAAATCTTCAGAAAACTTGCAGAGTTTGCAGCGCCTCCAGTAATTTTGGAACCACGGCCTCAGTCCAAAAGCCTTCACCACGCCGCCCAGACCGCAAAATCAGACGCAGACTGTAGGCGTGAGGATAGCCTTCTGCTTCGAGCCACAGGAGGTCGCTTTCGGCTTCACAGGCGAGCGTTTCTTCGTCCATTAGTTCTCCTGCCATTTGAAGCATGGTGCGGCTCAGTTGGTCGGCTAATCGGATGACATCAGACAGTTCGGACTCTGTTAGCTCGATCGCCCAGTCGTCTCCTCCGATCAGTCCCCGAAATTCTGGAGCGTCTGCATCCCATCCCAGCCGCCAGCCAGCGCCACTTTTGAGTAACCGTCCCATCAGGGCAACAGTAACCGGGCACCCCCTGTCTGAGGCGAAGCGGCCGGAGTCGGGGTCGGTTGGGGTTTGGCAACTGGTTTGGCAACAGAGGGCGTGATCGGTTGACTGGCGGACGGATTAAAAACGTTGACTAGCGCCTGAACCAGAGCATTTCGCTGTCTCCGAGTGAGGCGACTAATGGCAGCCCGATCGCTCTCCAATGGATTTTTTCGCAAATTGTCAAAGCCTGGATAGCTCGATTCCAGCATCGGCTCATTAATGCCCAGATAATCGCCCAGCGTCAGCTTCCAGTCGAGACGATAGACAAGGGGACGGCCTTTTATATATTGGTGATAGCGCACCATGCGACTGACAAGGGTGTTGTTTGGATCGACTTTGCCCGTCTCGCGATTGATATATTGATTTTCGAGCGGTAGGTCTGGTAGCTGCTGATAAACCTTTGACCAGGCATCTTGGACTCTGGATCTCGTCGTCGTGGGCGTAGAAGGTTCGGCAGCAATCGTGCCTCCAGCCAGCAAGCCAATCAGCCCGATCGTGCCCACAGCCAGCCCAAATCGTCTTATGCGTCGCTTATCAAATTGCTTGCTCATGAGGATCGATCTTGTCCGTTGAATCTGTTGACGAATTTGAAGAGAAAGGTTGCCCCAAGAAAAAATGACAGCGTTGAAGGAGAAGATAGGGATGCGCCAAACACCCCCGATCTCCTCAAAATGCGCTACTCACCAATGATTTCGGGTTGGGTTAGCTCGTCTGACATCTCAACGATCGCCCGCATCACTGGCTTCATCATGGGGTCGTCTCCGCTATCAAAATCTTCAAAACGGCGGCGTTTGGCGCGATTGGCAACCTGGACAGTGATCCGGTAGCGGTTGGAGGCAGCGTTAATCAACTCATCGGCGCGGCGCATCAGTTGAGTTGTGTCAAAGGTAGGACGCTTGTGTAAGGAGCCAGATTTTGCCATAAATGTTGTCTTGGGTAAGTGGTCGAGAGCTTGACACTCCCCGACGTAAACGCACGGGGATTCTTGGCTCAACGAAACCACTTAAACTAGATTCCTTGCAGTCTCTAGCCCAGAGGTGGGATTCTCCCCAAGCGTTAATTCGGGTATGCCCTACCCTATTTGCTTTCGCAAGTCCTGTTTAGGTTTTTTGAAACAAATAATGCTTCAAGATGCTGTTTGTCTAGCTCCTCTGAATCTTTTACCTACTGCAAGGGGGAGTCTAGAAAAATGCAGTAGAACCGCATCGATTCAATTTTCAAGGTGCAGCGTTGAGCCTTTCGGCAACTGGGTTTTTAGAGTGGTTGATTACCCTTTCCACTAGAATCAGGATAGCGCATTGCTATACAAAAATGACTGGAAAACAATTAAACATTAGGATCTAGGAGGAAGAAATGAAAAAGCTTGAGCGTTACGCGAAGAAGGCAAAGCGCACAAAAACGGACATCGTGCGAGAGTTTCTTCGTTCATTGCCGTAAGAGATTGGCGCGATAGCGCCGTTGCTCTGCATTCCCTGCCTAAAGGCGAGGGGCTTTCCGCAAAATCTTGGTAAGTCTGTCAACGGATCGCGAATGATGCCGTTTTGAGATAGGGTTGTGTAAAGATTTGAAAATCTTCGTCTTAGGATGCTAAATTTTCAGTCTAGCCCCCTTCTATTAATAGCGTAGACCCACCCAAGATTACACGGTTTCATGCAAACGATCGACCCGCCCTCTGTTGGATTAGATGCTCGTCCCACTCCCCCGTCGCTGAGGCTGTTAGCGCTAGGAGATAGTCTGGTTTATGGATTTGGTGATCCGGTGGGGGGCGGCTGGGTTGAGCGACTTCGCAGACAGTGGATGACTCCGGGTGGCCCCAATCATGCGCTTTACAATTTGGGAGTGCGGGGAGATGGCGTTCGGCAGGTGGCGCGACGGCTTGAAGCTGAGTTTCACAATCGAGGCGAACTGCGGAATCGAGTTCCAGATTTGATTATTCTCTCGGTGGGCGTAAATGATTCTCCTCGATTAGCCAGACTGGATGGCAAAAACTTGACGGAGTTTGAGGGCTTTGAGATGGGGATCGCTGATTTGCTCGATCGCTCCCAACGCCTCTGCCCAGTGATCTTTGTAGGCATGGTGCCTGTCAATCAAGCCAAAATGCCGTTTCTCAACTGTCTCTACTACAATCATGCTGATCAACATCGCTACAAAGAAGCCACGCGGCTGGCCTGCGAAAAGCGACAGATTCCTTATCTCGACTTGTTTGATCTGTGGATGTCGCGAGGGATGGATTGGTGTCAGACGCAGTTGACCGAAGATGGGCTGCATCCTAACGTAATGGGCTATCAAACGCTGCTGCAAGATCTTTTAGGTTGGCAGGCGCTGCGGGCTTGGATTGGGTGATTGGGGTTTTGGGGTTGAATATGACGAAATTAGTGGTAGCGACGGGCAATCCTGGCAAGCTGCGGGAAATGCAGGCGTATCTGGTCGGGCTGGATTGGGAATTGATGCTCAAGCCAGATGAGTTGGATATTGAAGAAACGGGGACAACCTTTGCTGAAAATGCTGCGCTCAAAGCGTCTCAGGTTGCCAAGGCGTTGGGGGAATGGTCGATCGCTGATGATTCTGGTTTAGCCGTCGATGCGCTGAATGGGGCACCCGGATTGTATTCTGCACGCTATGGAACGACTGATGCCAATCGAATTGACCGACTGCTGAGAGAATTGGGCAATCGCTCCGATCGCAAGGCTCAGTTTGTCTGTGCGATCGCATTGGCTCGACCGGATGGCACGATCGCCCTGCAAGCGGAAGGCATTTGTCCGGGTGAAATTTTGACGCAGCCGCTCGGAGAAGGCGGTTTTGGGTATGATCCGATTTTTTATGTGCCTGAGCAAGGAATGACATTTTCAGAAATGCCGCCCGAAGTGAAACATGAAGTCAGTCACCGGGGCAGAGCGTTCGAGATCTTGTTGCCTGAACTGGCGAAGATTAAGCCTTAGCATTAACGTGAATTCGACGAGTTTTTGCGCTTTGGTGTTCTGTCCTTCTGCCCCCAATTCTGGCGAACTTTAAGATAAGATTCTCGCCTCAAAGTTTGTCTTGTGAAATCATGCCGACAACTGCTTTGACAGCGCGAAGATAATCACTAGGATGTAACAAAATTTGTGTTCCTCGGACTCCAGCAGAGATAGAAACGAGATCAAAAATTTCAATGAGTTCGTCTACGTAAACGGGATAGTCTTTTTTGCAAGCCAGTGCCGTCACGCCGCCGCGAATGTAGCCTGTAAGAGGTTGGACTTCCTTAAGTGAGACGGTTTCTACTTTACGATCGCCCGACAGTTGCGCCAGTGCTTTGAGATCCAGTTGGGTGTTGCCTGGAATGACGGCTAAGAGAATTCCGGTGCGATCGCCTCTAGCTACCAATGTTTTAAACACTTGTTCGGGGGGCAATCCGATTTTTTGAGCGACGCTTTCGGCGGCTAGATCATCGGGGTCAACGTCGTAGTCTCGCAGGTCGTAATCGATGCCAAGGTTGTCCAAAATACGGACGGCGTTTGTCTTCATCCGGTTTCTCAATTGTTTCAAAGGCTTGCTCAATACGAGCACTTTAGCAGTTTCAAAAATTGGTTTGGAAGGATGATTTTTAGGGCAGACTTTGGACTTTAGACGTTGGATTTTTGGCGTTGCTGATTGGAGGGATGACTCTGTGGGAAGTGTCCATCTTTTCGCCCCCTAAATCCCCCAAAATTGGGGGACTTTGAACATTGGGGTTCCCGCCGCTTTGGGGCAGTTCAGCCCACGATTTAGCAATGCCGGATTTGAAACTTGCCCTGTCTCTAGTCCAGAGTCCTTGTGGTCGGTGCAAAAAAAGCCCGATCGACTCAGTGCGATCGGGCTTCTAGAAGGTATCCAGACTGTGAATCACATCGTAACTAGGACTTTAATGCAGCTAACATTGCTTTATAGATGTGTGACTGATCAACTGCCCCCGGTACACCAGGAATCTGGTAAGTCTTAGCAGTGCCTCCCGGTGGTCTGTCTACAAACTCAACATTGCTTCCAACATAATCGAGCAGCTTGAAGGTGTCGCCCTGGAAGTAAACAGGCACCAATCGGTTGCTGTGGTTGCCCCAGCCATACTTGATAGCCGGATCAGAACCCCAGAAGTGACCCGCTTCGGCTGGCGTGTTTTTATTGAAGGTCAACGCTTCTGCACCGTTGGCTTTGACCAATTCAGCATAGTTGTCGTTGAGTGTCAGATAGTGGTCGTGGTCAGCCGTGACAATCAGAACGTTTTTCTTCCAGCCGCCGTTTTTGCTCACCCAGTTGGTTACTTCTTTCACCGCATTGTCAAAAGAAGTCATCGTCCCAATTAGGTTATCTAGATTGTTGTCGTGGGCAGCCCAATCAATGTCGCCGCCTTCAACCATCAGCCAAAAACCATCTTTGTCCTTACCCAACACTTCTAAAGCGGCTCTCGTCATTTGGGCCAGCGTCGGATTTGCCCGGACTTCTTTCGCAATGAACTGCTCATTGGTTTCAGCGATCGCCGTTGCCAAAGGACGCACTGTATCAGGTTTGGGAATCTGAGTGCCGTTATTAACTGGGGTTCCCGTCGCATTGGTCGGAGCCGCAGCCGTCGAGTAAACCGAGAAGTTAGACAACCCCGTTAAGCTGTAGTCACCATTAGCGGACAGCGTGGGAATATTGCCATCTTGACCACGGGCCCCAAACAAACCTAAGAGACGATCGCCCTGATTGGGATCAAGCTTCTTCGCCGTTTCGAGCAAGGTTTTGCCACCCAGTCTAATTTGGCCCGATCGGGTTGTTGTGGTAACTCTGGTATCCCGTTCGACAAAGGTGTAGCCATAGCGATTATTAGTCGGCTTGTCGCGCAGTTCTTCATAGGTAGACTGCTTGATGTATTCAAAGCCCTTGGGAGTGACAGTGCTGGCTGCCGTGGTGTTGAGAAAGTCGAGCGGGTGCCCACCTCCCAGCAAAACAGTGGGCAGGTAACCCTGGTCTTCACGCAGCGCTTCTTGCAAAATGTTGTCTAAAGCCGGGAAGTCAGCATCGTATTTGTTGCGACGGTTAACACTTGAAGCAGCCGCACCAGGAGTCGCATGGGTAATCGGAACTGAAGTAACCAGTCCAGTCGATTTGCCCAATTCTCGTGCGGTTTGCAGAATGGTTTTGTCGGCTTGCTCGTAGATATCGACTGACATGGCGTTGTTGTAGCTCTTAACCCCGGTGTACAAGGTCGAAGCAGTGTTGGCCGAGTCAGGATAGCTGCACTTGATGTACTCAGGATCGGTGCCTTGAGGAACCGCCGGAGACAGAGGAATCCAGGGAGTTGGGCCGCCTTTGGCGATTTCGTAGCCGACAATGTTGCCTTTTCCGGGGTCGCCTCCGTTGCGGCAGGGTTGGTTGGCGGTGGCGGTCAAGTCGCGAACGGGGGTGCCGGGGTTGATTGCCGGATTAAATTGGAACCCTGGACGAATGGGACTCTGACCCGTAATCGGATTGGAGTTATCTAGCGCCGAGTTGCCCGTTGAAGATGTGACTGCGCCTGTGGTGGCATTAGTCGCGTCGATCGTCGTTCCATAGGTCGTCGTGTAGGTGTAGCCCTTTAGCTTTTGAAAGTTCAGCCCTTGCCCCTTTCCTGCTTTGTAAAGGGTGCCCGTTTTCGCCGCTGCCGCCGCCCGTGCCATGTTCCAGCCCATCCCATCACCGATCATGATGATGACATTGACTCCGTTTCCTTGGGCAAGGGCAGGAGGTGTGCTGAGGGGAGAAAAGGTGACATTTAGGAGACAGAAAAGGCAGGCGAGAAAGAGAGAAAACGATCGCTTCGAGCTACCCACAAGGAGTAGGGTGATGCTGTCAAAAAAACGAATCATGGTTTATTCCTTTGCAACAAAGTCCGGCTTTTTGGCACAAAAAATCTGTGGAACTCAGCTTGGAGCGAATCCCGGTTGGATTTGAGAAGGGGTGACAGAAATTTTTGGCGTTGCTGATTGGAGGGATGACTCTGTGGGAAGTGTCCATCTTTTCGCCCCCTAAATCCCCCACGAGTGAGGGACTTTGAACCTTGGGGTTCCCGCCGCTTGGGGCAATTCATCCCCTGATTCAGCAACGCCAGATTTTTTACTACGCCTGTCTTCTACTGATAGAAGTTAGGGGCCCGATGGCTGTCAATGACTTCTTGAGCAAACTGGTTGACTGGGGCAGAAAATTGGGGCTGTGCAGTGTGGACGGAAGGCTCAACCCCTTGCGGGTAAATCGAAGAGGTCGCCGTTGCGACTTGAGGCAAAGACCACACGGCTGTGATGAGTGCTACGCAAAAACCCGCCAGAAAGAGAGTCAGCCAACGCACAGATTTATGGAACGGTAAACGCATCATGCAAAGATCCTGAATTTAAGGTAAACACTAAAACGAACGCTAAACAGAAACTAGAAAGAACGGCTCATCGATTGTCGTAAAAGTTTGGCTCGTTTTCTGATACCGGAACCGGGGGCGTAAACGCAGCGACTTGAGTGGTATCGGGCGATCGATCAAAGCCGAGTAATGTGGTAGATCCTCCAAAATAACGCGCCCATTGCTGAACGCTTGAACGGGTTTGCCAATCCTGCCGAGAGACGCTGACAGACAGCAGCGGGGCGATCTGACCTTCCCGTTCTCCCAGGACTTTGAGCGAGACTTTGGTCGTTGTCGGATCGGCAAAGCTTTGATTGATCAGGTCGGTGGCGATCGTGTCTGCCTGCTTCATCAAGGTTGCAAAATCGCCGCTTTCCGCGTTGAGTAAGCGTTCAATTTGACGGCTTTCGGCACGAGCGGGAGCCGCCAGTGACCCAATCAAGAGGGCTGAAATCACCCAATTTTGCAGACGTAAACCCATAATTTGTCTTTGGGATGAATAGATGAGCAGGGTTTCAGAGGTTCTGTCAATAGAGTAATCTCTAACTTGATGAACTCCGTGTTTTCCTGAAGACATGCTCTGTTAAGCTTTGATGAAGCAATGGATGGAAGCCCGTTTCAGCTTGTGTTTCATCTCCCTTAAGTTGGAGAATGGTCTCCTGAATTTGATAGGTTTTTTGGAGGTGAGTTTGTATCTTTTGTAGTAAGCGATCGCGTTCTCCACTCTCCAAGGCTTTCTCAACTCGAATCTGAGCCACCAGCGCCACCTGATCGGCCGTAATGCTCCAGATCCGCAGCGCTTCGACTTGTTGGACGGATTCAAAGGTCAGCAAAGTGGCTTCGATTTCGGTGGGATCGATCGACGCGGGCGCGTATTCTAGAAGAATTTCCAGACTTTGCTTAATCAACGGTAAGGCACTCAAACTCGTCAGAGCAGCGACCATCAAACTAGCCGTCGTGTCCATCCACATCCAATGCCAGAAGTAGATCGTCAAACTCGCCACAATCACGCCCACCGAACTAGCCGCATCCGCCACCACATGCAAAAAAGCGGCTTTGAGATTGAGATCATCTTGACTGCGCTGATAGAGCAAAAGAATATTCAAGCTGTTGACCAGTAACCCAATCCCGGCTCCCAGCAGCATCGGCAAGCCCAAAACGGTCTGCGGTAAGTTAAATCGTTCCCAACTTTCCCAGGTGACAAAGGCAGCGATCGCCAGCAGTCCCAAGCCATTGAGTAAGGCGGCGAGAATCTCAACTCGTTGGTGTCCAAAAGTGGCGCGATCGCTCGCAGGACGCTGTGCTAACCAGACGGCTCCCAGAGTCATGCTCAGGGCGGTTACATCGGCTAAAAGGTGCCCCGCATCAGCCAGTAAAGAGAGGCTATGGCTCCAGGTGCCGATCGCTAATTCAGTTGCAAACAGGCTGGCTAAAAGGACTAACGCAATTGAAATCACCTGCATCTTTTGACCAGATGAATCGTTTGAATGCAGTAGACCACAGAAGCAAGGACGCAATTTAGGAAGGTTGGTAGACTGTGGCTTAAGGGCGATCGTCATTCAGATTAATTGAGTACAAGGGAAGGATTAACAATGAACGGAATTAAAAAAGTTTGAAATCAGCTTACTGGATTGTTTTCATACATGACTTAAAAAAATTTGCATCATGAATGTGAACGCCCAGGCGATTCAAAACTCTATAGGTGGAAGCCTTGAGAAAAGTTGTTTTTTAATGAATCTGTGAACAGGTTATCAGCTTTGTAATTAATGAGTCAGTAAGCGAACGTTAACGTTGAGTAAAGGATGAATGATTGCTATTGAAAATCGTGACAAATCCCAACTGGAATCGGCCACGATCGCAAAAGAAAAATTTGGACTCTGAGCACTGTAGCCAAGAAACGTTCGGCGGTGTTCAAGTCTTCTGCCTCTCAAGCGGCCAATTCTGGGAGACTTTAAAACCAGACTTCTCGTTCAAAGTCTAACTTGTGTTAGAAGATTAAAACTTATGCTAGAGGATGAATGTCACTACTAAAAATCGTGGCAAATCCCAACTGGAATCGGCCACGATCGTAAAAGATTTTGGACTCCAAACTTTGAACGTTAGACTTTTAGCTTTGAAGTTTTTATCTTCGGTCTTCAGTCCAATGTCGGCAGTCTAACCTCCAGCATCTAAAATTCGGCGTTGCTGATTGGAGGGATGACTCTGTGAGAAGTGTCCATCTTTTCGCCCCCTAAATCTCCCAAAAATGGGGGACTTTGAACCTTGGGTTTCCCGCCGCTTTGGGGCAATTCATCCCCTGATTCAGCAACGCCTAAAATTCAATAGTCCTAGCGATTCAACGCCAGTGAAGAATTGAGTGTTAGAGAGAGATTATCGGTGCGAGGCTCGACGACGACGACTTCATTGTTTTTGCGTCCGAGTAGCAGTCCGCCCAGGGCACCGGCCCCCGTCCCAATTAAAACTCTACCCAGCGTGATGCGTTTTTTACCCGTCACTCCTGAGATGATTGCTGCCGCACCTGACCCGATCGCCGCTCCCTTCAAAATCGCTCCGGTATCGACACCCTGGCGAATGTTTTCTTTGCGGCTGAGAACATCAGAACGAGCATCGATCGGCAAGCGTGTGCCATCGGTCAAAATTAGCGTTCTGGCGACAAATTGGGAGTTGTTGTTGTCTGCGGGTCGAAATTCACCTTCAACCTGGCTTCCAGCGGGGATGAGTAGCGTTCCAGAAGACGATCGAATGTTGCGGGCGATCGTCAGCGTCATGGGCACTGTTTCGGCTGGCGCGATTACAATTCTTTCGGCTTTGTCATAGACTACGGGGAAGCTGGCACCCGCAGGGATTCTCACACCATAGCTGGGTGAAGTGCGCTGAGACGGGAAGAGTTGTGCAACTTTTTGGGGTGCTTGATTGGCGTTAGCGTCTCCCATCATGATCATGGGGGCGATGCTCGTCGAAGTCACGCCCAAAGTCAGTGCGAGCGCGGTACTTGCTTGAAATTTCTTTAAGTTCAACATGGGTCTGTCCTTCAGGTCGTGTTCTAGTAGCGATGTCTTTATTGACTAGAGAATTTTTAACAAGGTTCCTGAACTCACAAAACCTACCTTTGGACTGAGTGAGCGATCGTAAGCTATCTCTCTAAGGTGATCCTCCTCAAAAGACATGGAAAAAGACATGGAAAAAGACATAGATTCGATGAAATCTTTTGCTACGGTGATTAATCCGGGCAGCCTCCTAAATCCCTCACGAGTCAGGGACTTTGAAACCGGAATTGCTTTAAAGTCCGTCAGAATGAGGGATTGGGGGCAGAGGCGCTGAACACCGAAGCGAAAAAAATCATTGCATTAACGCTAAAAAGACAGTCTGTTGAATGAGTCCACAGTTTGTTTGAATCACTGCGGTTTTAATTACTTGAGAGCATCTATTCAGCTAGAAACGGCTGCTTTTCGTCACTTTTCTCGCAGGCGTTTGAGCAGCATCGCTAATCGAGCCTGGGCTGTTTGGTTAATCTCGCTGACTTCGGATGCAGATTCTCCAACATCTCCTAATTGGCCGACCGTCGATCGCAACCGATTAGACAAAAACATGGCCATCGCCCGATAAAACCGAGAAGCAAACCCGACATCGAGATTGAGTTTCTCAGCGAGATCAACTTGAGGAATTGCAAAGACTTGTGAAGCTTGGGCGGCTCTCACCGTGGCAGACGGCGGACGAGAATCGACAAACGACATTTCACCGACGATTTCGCCCTGACCGAGACGGGCAATTTCGCGGCCTCCGAGCGCCCCCGTTGAGACCGATAACTCGCCTTCTAGCAAAATGTAGAGCGTGTTGACAGGCTGCCCTTCCTGGATCAAAACCGTTTTGGGAGAAATGGATTGGCGGGTTCCGATCGACACAATCCAATCAATATCAGCATCAATCAACTCACTCAGGATGAATAAGACTTTTTTCATGATTTTTGGTAAGTGCGAGTGTGCATCAAGCCCCAAATCACCCTGAAGTTTGGCAGTTAGCCCATGTTTGATCGAAAATCCTTTACAGATTAGCCCTTCTAGCGATTAGACTACAATACAGTGCGACTGTACTTTCGTGCATTTGTACTGAATTACGCTCCGCCTTATGGCTGACGTGTTGATTTGAGCAACAGATTTAACGGCTGCCCGCGATCGCATTGTCATGATTCCTCAACAGCTAACTCTCAAGAATTTTTTGAGCTATCGTGCGGCCACGCTTGATTTTAGAGGGCTGCACACGGCTTGCGTTTGTGGGTCAAATGGGGCGGGCAAGTCGTCATTGTTAGAAGCCATTTCTTGGGTGATTTGGGGGGAAAGTCGCGTTGCGCTCGAAGATGATGTGATTCATATCGGCACTAAGGAAGCGCAAGTTGATTTTATTTTTAGCATTCACCAGCAGACTTATCGAGTGATTCGGACGCGCCAACGGGGACAGGGTGTCGTGTTGGAGTTTCAAATTGCTCAAGGAGAAAATCGGTCAGAATTGGAACAAACGCGCTTTCGATCGCTCACCGAAAAAGGCATCCGCGCCACTCAGCAGCTAATTTTGGAGCATTTGAAGCTTGATTATGAAACCTTTGTCAACTCTGCTTATTTAAGACAGGGACGCGCCGATGAGTTTATGTTGCGTCGTCCGGCAGAGCGCAAGCAGATTCTCGCTGACTTGCTCAAGCTACAGCGATACGATCAGTTGGCAGAGCAAGCCAAAGATAAATCGCGCCAGTTCAAAGGACAAATGGAACTGCTAGAGAGAAATCTGGCAACCAATGAATCACAGCTACAACGACGAGAAACGATCGCTCAAGAATGCGCCGAGTTAGAACTCAATCTAGCTCACAGGCAACAGCAGCAGATTGCTAAAACAGCCCAATTGCAAACGCTAAAAGCAAGACAACAACAACGCCAAACCTGGCAGCAACAACTAACCTGGCAACAACAGCAACAACGCAATCTCAGCCAAGATTGTCAACGTCTGCAACAGGAATTTTCTCAGACTGATCACCAGAAAAAAACGCTGGAGACACTTCTTGGTCAACAAAATCAGATTGTTTTGGGGTATCAGCAATGGCAAATGCTGCAATCGCAAGAGGAAATTCTAGCTGCCAAGTTTCAGTCTCATCAAATTGCTCAAGCCAAACGCCAAAAATATCAGCAGCAGCAAACTGAAAAACTCAGCGAATTACACAATCGTCAACAGCAAATCCAGGCTCAAGACGCTGCTCTCATTCAACAAACGCAAGAAATTCAGCGGACGTTGAGCAAGGCGGCCGATATCGAAGCGGGAATGGAACAGTTGCGCCAGGCAAGACTTTATCTCAGTCAATTAGATCAACTGCAACTGCAAGCAGCACCTCTAATTCAGCGAAGACAACAGCTACAAAGTCAGGTCGATCGTGCTTCCACTCGCTTGAGTGCCCGTTTGGATGAAGTTCGTTCTTCAGCCTATCAACTCCAAACTCAGCAACAACGTCAGCCTAAACTTCAGAAAGCGGCCGTCGAGATCGCCACTCGCATTGAAGAACTGCAAAAAATCAGACTTTATCAAGAACAAGTCCGTGAGAAAGGATTAGAGCGACGCAGCTTTATGGAACGGTTGCAGGCCCACCAGCGCGATCACGAAGCTCAACTTGCCGAACTCGATCAAAAGATTCGCATGTTGAGGCAAGGCGTGTGTGGCGGAGAGAGCTATGAGTTTTCAGCCTTGAATCTTCGAGAAGATCAGAAGGCTGGCTTAGAAAAAAGTTCAGTCACCCTTCAAAACAGACCTAAGATTCAAGAGTCCTATCCCCCTTGTCCGCTGTGCGATCGTCCCCTGGATGAGCATCACTGGAATCTCGTTTTAGAAAAACATCAGCAGCAACAGCAAGAAGTTCTCGATCAAATTTGGGTGATTCGAGAGCAACTGGCCGTCTCTGAGCGAGAGATTCAGGTTTTGCGGGGAGAGTATCGCGAGCTAGAAGAGAAGCTGACGCAGTACGGCACTATTTTAGAACGACGTGGACAGCTACAGGAACAGCTTCAAGTGACGGCCGATGTGCAAAAAAGTTGGGAACAACTCAACGCTGAGGCCGCACAGCTTGAAGCGAAACTTAAATTAGGTGACTATGCCACCGAGTTTCAAGAAGAATTGCAGCTACTCGATCGCAGTCTTCAACAAATCAACTATGACGAAAAAGATCACGCCCTGGCGCGGGGAGCCATCGATCGCTGGCGTTGGGCAGAAATCAAACAGGCAGAAGTCAAGCAGGCAAAGCGGCGACAGGCTCAAATCGAGGCGCGTCAACCCGAACTCAAATCACAGCTTGCAGACCTTGAGCAACAGATGGAGCGGATCAATCAAGAGACAGCTTTTGGACTGAGCGAGTACGATCGTCAGATTGCCGCGATCGGCTATCACTTAGAACAGCACGATGCTTTGCGTCAAGCCTTGCGTCAGGCACAACCCTGGCAACTCCGCTATCAAGAACTCTGTCAGGCACAGCAGCAATTTCCTCAAGTCGATCGACGGCTCCATGAGCTAGATCAAACCCTTCAGGCTCGGCTGAATGAGCTACAAATCGTCAGTCAACAAATGCGAGAATTGATTCACTGTCTAGAACAGATGCCCGACTGTGCAATCCAAATCCAAACGCTAGAACAACATCTTTTACAACAGCGTCAAGAACTGGATGGTCAGTTGTCTCGATTGGGTCGTCTCCAACAACAACAACAGCAGCAAGAACAACTGAGTACACAGAATTTAGAACTCAAATCTCAATTACAAATCTCCAGACAACAAACGCGAGTGTATCAAGAGTTAGCTCAAGCATTCGGCAAAAATGGAATTCAAGCACTCATGATCGAGAACGTGCTGCCGCAGCTTGAAGCGACGACGAATCAAATTCTCTCTCGGTTGAGTGCCAATCAGCTTCATGTCCAATTTGTCACTCAGCGCGGGCGCAATTCCACCAAGTCTCAACCTTCAAAACTCTCTGAGACGCTAGATATTCTGATCGCCGATACCCGTGGGACTCGTGCTTATGAAACGTATTCCGGTGGCGAAGCGTTTCGTGTGAATTTTGCAATCCGATTGGCGTTGGCGAGATTGTTGTCTCAGCGATCGGGCACCGCGTTACAAATGCTAATTGTAGATGAGGGGTTTGGCACTCAGGATCAGGAAGGTTGCGATCGCTTGGTGGCGGCCATTAATGCGATCGCGCCCGATTTTGCCTGCATTCTCACCGTGACTCACATGCCTTATTTCAAAGAAGCCTTTCAAGCTCGAATTGAAGTCACCAAAACTCAAGAAGGCTCTCAAATTATGTTGTGCGTTTAAATAGAAATACAATAGAGCTATGGACACGCTATAGAACTCATTTAGGATCTTTTTCTATGTTCTCATTATGTTCTCATTATGTTCTCATTGATATAGCAATCCTATTTGAGTGGTGAGAATTCGGTTGAAACGGCTCTCCTGAAAGCGTTGTGTTTCAAGTCAAGCTAATAAGTGGTTTAAGATAAGGGCACAAATCTCAAGAGATGATATTGAAGAGTCTTGTAGTAGGTTACTTTGTGTCATCACCAGGGGGCGATCGCTGACAGAATTCGGTAAATGCCCATGCGATCCGCGCACTAATTCTGCCTCTAGCGGTGTCAGATCCATCAACGATCGCATCCCCAATTTGCGCTGGAATAACGTTTTGGCAACCTTGAGTTTTGGGAACCGAATCTGTGGGTCAATGAATAGTTCTACCGGGTCATAGCCTGGTTTGCGATGAATATCCACGGTGCGAGCAAAGTCAGGCGCTTTATGGTCGTCCAGCCAATAGTAATAGGTAAACCATGCCTCTGGTTTCGCAATGACCACTAACTCGCCCGATCGCGCATGGTCAAGGTGATCGTCTCGTTTGCCTGCTTCATCCAAGACTCGTTCGACTCCGGGTGTTTGCTCTAGTAGCGTCTTGACCTGAGATAGCACTGCTGGATTGTTGACATACACATGAGCTATTTGATGATCTGCAACCGCAAACGCTTGACTAGCACCCGCATCGAGGAGTTCTAGACCCAACTCTTCTCGAATTTGCAGCAGTCCTGCCGATCGCAACACTCGATTGAGGTGTACGGGTTGAGACACGGGCGTAATGCCATACTCAGAGAGAACGATCGGCTGGATGTCTCGTGCCTCGTAAAATTCAATCAAATCACCCACAACGGCATCGATTTCTTGCAGATCTTGGGCTGGACTCGATCCCATTTTTTGAGCGCAGTAATCCAGATGAGGCAGATAGACGAGCGAAAGTGTGGGACTAAAGTTTGTCTCAATCCATTTTGCTGAATTTGCAATCCACTGGGAGGAGTCGATCGTGGTCGCCGGGCCCCAAAATTTGAACAAGGGAAATTGTCCGAGTTCAGTCTGAAGTTTGGGGCGAAGCGCGGCTGGATGAGTGTGAATGTCAGGCAGTTTGCGTCCATCAGCGGGATACATAGGGCGCGGCGTGACTGCATAATCAACCGAGGAGTACATGTTGTACCACCAGAACAAATTAGCGCAGGTGAAAGTCGGATCGAGTTCTCTAGCCATGTCCCAGACTTTGGGAGCCTGCACCAGTTGATTAGACTGCCGCCAAAACTTGACCTCACACTCGTCTCGAAAGTACCAGCCATTTGCCACGATGCCATGTTCGCTGGGATGCTTGCCTGTGAGATAAGTCGCCTGAACACTACAGGTTACAGCAGGCAAAATCGGCGTGATGGACGATCGCTGTCCCCGGTCTGCCCAGGCTGTTAATTTCGGCATGTTGGCACCCAGGCAGGTTGGAGTTAGTCCAACGACATTCAGGACGGCGGTTCTTTTCATGAGGGAGGAGGAGGGAGGAGGGAGGAGGGAGGAAAGGGTTAATGTACTTCTAGTGAACTTTACTAGGCGGCGATCGCAGTCTTTAGTTGCTGTAAAACCCAGTTGTATTCTCGTTGGATCGAGACAGATAGATCAAGCTTGATGTCCGCGGGCAACACGTCCCAGGTGTAGGTTTCGATTTCGAGATGTGAACAGATGGGAGAGGTTTGCAGATAGTTTAATGTTTCGGTGAGGTGGGGTTGGGTCGATCGCAATAGTGGATAGTCTTGCAGAAAGATTGGGACATGGAAATGAGTACGCCATTCGGTTGCAGTGGTGGTCAGGAAGTCCGGGAAGGCTTGCTCCAGGTCGCGATACTGTTTGAGGGTGCCATCCTGCTGGCGGGCAATCACCTGATGTAGGTAGGTTGATTCGACAAACGAGGAGAGCCGTAGGGCGATCGCTTGACGTTCTGTTAGTTCAACGGGAATGGGAATTCTCACGGCTGAACTCAGTTGAACTTTGCTGATTTTAATTCCAGCGGTTTGTAGTTGACACAGAGCGATCGCAGGTTCCTCATATTCCACGGCAAAATGGCAGGTGTCATAGCAAACCCGAATGTGGTTGCAAAGATGCTCAACGGCTTCATCGCGGGCAATTCCCAACTGTTGCTTTAGGGCAGCACTACCGAGGGGACGCAGCCAGCGATCAAAGAAATCAATCACTTCTTGGGTGTTTTCCAATAGTCCATCTGGCTCTGGTTCTAGTCCGAGATGAATTAGCTTACCCGTCTCAGCATAGAGTTTGAACAGATCAACGACTAGCCGCGAAAGCGCTATTGTACTTGACCGAAACGCCTGCTCCTTCTGCTCTGGCTTGTCCAGGAACCAGGGTTTGTAAGAGAGAGGCAAAGTAGAAATGCTGCCTTCTATTCCAGGTGGCAACAACTCCGCGAGAATCTGCACTAGCCGCTGGGTGTACTCTAGTCGATCGCTCACCGTCCAGTCAGGCGCATAGACCTGATCTTTGACGACCTGATGATGGAAACTGCCATAGGGAAAGCCATTTAGCGTGAAGACATAAAGATCTTCTGCTGCCAACCAGGACTTGAATTGGGACAAGCGATCGCCCTGCAACAATTCTCGACTCGCGACATCTGCCAACCGTAAACCAACACCAAACGGCTGATCTGGAGCGATCGCTTGTTTGAGTCGAGGCAAGTAGTCCTGAAGATTAGCCCAAACTTCTGCCCAGGTTTCACCAGGATGAATGTTGGTACAGTAAGTAAGATGGAACTGCTGATCAACTAGCATAAATTTTCCTATTGGCTGACTTGCTTCTCACTCAATGTTGTCAGATAAGCGATCGCTTGCTGGTAGACGGATACCTCGACTTGATGGACTTCTACACCAGACCCAAGGCTAGTTAGTAGCATCAATGTCAACTCTCCACCCAGATGTTCTCGAAATTCAGTTAACCCTCGAAACACAGACTGGGGATGTTCTGGCTCGTTTGAGAATGCGCCCAGTTCGGGAACAGATAGGTCAAATCCTAGCGACAGCAGCGTGTTGAGAATTCGTGTCCAATCGGTGGCTGGCAGCAGTCCGGCAAAGTAGGCATAGGTACTATCGAGCGCAATCCCGATCGCAACGGCTTCTCCATGCCGCAGGCGATAGTGCGTCAAGTACTCCAGTCGATGCGCTGCCCAATGCCCAAAGTCAAGGGGACGCGAGGAACCCATCTCAAACGGATCACCATAGCCGCCGATGTGTTGTAGGTGATGCTGACACGATCGATAGATAACTTGCTGCATTACAGACAGATCACGGTTAACCAGCGCACGAGCATTCGATTCAATGAATCTAAAAAATTGGACATCTCTGATGAGTGCAACTTTAACGGCTTCAACAATCCCAGAGATCCAGTCTCGCTGACTCAACGCCAGGAGAAAGTCGGAGTCGTTAATCACTGCATAAGGTGGTGTGAAGGTGCCAAGAAAGTTCTTTTTGCCAAAGGCATTCACGCTGTTTTTGACTCCAACTCCAGAGTCATCTTGAGCCAGTACCGTGGTTGGCACCCGCACCAGGCGCACACCGCGATGGGCAGTTGCCGCTGCATATCCTACTAGGTCGAGAACAGCACCGCCGCCGATCGCCACTACATAAGAATGCCGACACAGCCCAACCTCACTGATCAATTGCTGAATCTGTTCGACTAATGCTGGATCATTCTTAGACGCTTCTCCCCCAACTACCACCAATGGGTTAGCTTTGAGACTAACTTGGTTCTGGTAGCGATCGGTATACGCCACGATCTGTTCTAGTAGATAGGGATGTGAAGGGAGGAGTCCACTATCGACAATGACGATCGTCGCCGCAGGGTGATCAAGCTTTTCACTCTGCAACACATCAGCAAATAGAGGATTTTGTAACCGAAAAAGCCCACTCGTAAAGTGAACCGCATAGTTGAATTGCACCGTCACAGATTGTTGTAGCGGCTGCAAAGTAGCGTCTAAAGATTGGGGTGGATTAATCAGGCTGAGATTCATTTAGGTCACCGCGAACTGTTTGGCTAATAATCGAGAAATGGGAAGTAGACTCAAAATGGCAAATCCATAGATCCAGTGGCTAAAACTGGCAGCGATCGCACTATCCAGGGCAATCAGAGAAATCACGCCCGATCGCACTGCAATCCGAATCAAGTCTGAACTAGGATTACGAGCCGCTTTCACAAATGCTGGAACTACTGAAGCACCCCAAAATCCGGCGAACGGCAACATTGACCACAAGTGAGCTGTATGGCCTTGCAATACAGAATTGGGCACCAGATTTAACCCAACTAATCCACCGCCCACGAGGGTTAGAAGACCCAGAGAAACACTTCCAGCGGTACGATTGCCACCATTAACTTCACCGCGACTAATGAGCGTAATCGCCGCAATGTATAGAACGGGAACGATCGCCAACAACCAGCGTTCTTGTAAAATGGTCGGCATTGCACTGATACCCAACAGCAAATTGCCCCCGCGACACAATCCCATGTTGAGCGACCCCATCCAGGCGGAATGTTTGCTCACAGAGTCGTAGAGTAACGCCGCCAATGCGATCGCACCCGCAATCCCTGCACTCAACGCTGACACCTGGGCCGCTGCAATGATGCCGATCGCCAACAAACCAACACCCAACGCAATACCCTCCTGCACCGAACTGCGACCACTGGGAATCGGACGTTCGGGGCGCTCTACCGCATCCAATTTGGCATCAAACACATCGTTAAAGACAACGCCACCGCCATACAATCCCGTCGTTGCTAGTAGCAGCCAAAGTAAAGGCTGAAGGGTGGCGAGGTCAAGCATCCAATCAGCCGACAGAATCGCTAAACCTGCTGCCGCATAGCCTGCCAAAATATCGGCCCATGCCGTGACAATATTAGCAGGACGCATCATTTGAAGATACGCCACCACTCGATTCACTGTGTTTTGCGCCATCACGACTTCACCTCTGATTGAATGCTGTGCAAAAGACTTAAACCGCAAAAGACTTAAACAATCACGATCGACCCGGCTCCCTCGACGATCGGTTCTTGCCCTCGCAGCACAGAGTTGTCCTCATAGAACTGTCGTTGATCAACAGGGTCTGGACTCAGCCAATCCGCTTCACTCATCTCACCGCTTTGACTGTAGGCTTCCAGCGCATTGTCATAACAAACCGCCTGCACACGAGCTTCCGAAATTCCGCGTTCGATCATCAGTTGAGCCGTCTTTGGCACCGCTAACGGATCACTAATTCCCCAATCTGCGGCACTGTCTACAATGATTTTTTCAGACCCATACTGGCGAACAATTTCAGTCATTCGCTCATTGCCCATTTTGGTATGTGGATAGATCGAAAAAGCTGCCCAGAAACCGCGATCGAGAATGTCTTGCACCGTCTCTTCGTTAGCGTGATCAACAATGACGCGCTGTGGATTGATACCATGCTCCAGACAGACTTCCAGGCTTTGCAACGTCCCTTCTTTCTTGTTGCGATGAGGCGTATGAATCAGAACTAGCTTATCGAACTCTTTCGCCATTTCTAGTTGGAGTCGAAAGTACTTATCTTCTGCCGCAGTCATTGAGTCATAGCCAATCTCCCCGATCGCAACCACGCCTTCTTTGCAGAGGTACAAGGGCAGTAGGTTCATCACCTCATCGGCGATCGCTGGATTATTAGCTTCTTTGGGATTGAGAGAAATGGTGCAATAGTGTCGGATGCCAAACTGTCCCGCTCGAAAGCGCTCCCACCCCACTAAACTGCTGAAGTAGTCCTGAAAGGTGCCAGCACTGGTGCGCGGTTGTCCCATCCAAAACGAGGGTTCGATGACTGCGACCACTCCGTACTGCTTCATCACAAGGTAATCGTAGGTCGTGCGGGCAGTCATGTGAATGTGAGGATCAATCCACATTGGGGTAGAGCGCGCAGGTTGAGAAGCATCTAACATAGAATGACCGGATTGAGGGTAAGCGATCGAGCCGTTAAACGAACGGGTGAACATTGAAAAATTAGCGAAGGGCGGCTTGCTGTTCTAGTTGCTTTTCGTAGATAATTTTCCAGGTCAAAGTTCCTGAGCGAACTAGCGCTTCCAGTGCAGGGTAGGGAGCTAGTAGATCAAGCGCGATCGAGTGCCCTGATTGAATGCAAGCTAACCCGATCGCGTGTTGTTGAACCGGATTGGATGTGCAGAGAGCCTGCTTTAAGTCGGCAACCATTGTTCCATCCACAAAGGGAACAACCAGCCGCCACAATTCTGGAGTCACGTTTCGATGAGCCGCCCACCGCTCGTGAACATAGTCCATCAACATTCGCGACAGGGTAGCATTGGCTCGATCGTCCAGTTCCCAAATCGGATAGAGCGGACTACCGACAAAGATGGCTTTCAGCACTAACTGATTCCACGTCGCTTCGTCAAACTGTCGAGCCGGATAGGAATTCCAGAGCGCAATCGCATTAAACACTGCGGTAATGTGGCTGCGAAATCCTTCTAATGCCCAATACTGATAGCGATCGCCATAGGGCAACAGCGGCAACGTCTGATGAAGGGCGACCGCTTCTGGAATGCCTGCCGTGGGGTAAAGCTTTTCTAATAGGGGACTCAGCAAACCCTCTTCTGCTTGGGGAAGACTGAGCAACAGCAGCGATCGGGCTGCCTGATCCACACTCCATTGCCCAGGAGACCAGCCCGGACACAGCAAGCTTGCGGTTTGCAGTTCCGCCTCGTTTAACAGCAGATCCCGTTTGCCAACTCGACGGGGAAGGGTACTAAACGCCGTCAAAAAAGTGCGTTCCGAAAAATTTTGGCGAGACTGTGCGATCGTAGAACTGAGCGCCTCAAAAGCTTCGGAAGTTAGGCGCTGAGATAGCCACCCATGCAGCAGATTTCGAGTTTTGCTGGCACCTTCGGTAGAAAGACCGACCATACGTTTCCCTAACTGATTCAGATACCAGCTAATCTAGTGGCATGACCGTAATAATCCCTAATTTTTGAACAGAACTGTTGAAAAATTCATAGAGAATAAAGGGGTTGATCGCCCTGAATATCAGCAGTCAGGCTATGTCTCCAGCCTAATTCACGTCCGTACTGACCTGACTTGACCGCCCAAAAAGTGCTTTATCTTAACTTTAAGAATCTGCGATCGCACTTACGTTATTGTCTCAGTCCCAATGTCTCAGTCCCAATGTCTCAGTCCCAATTCGATGAGCCGACTTTATTGTTTCAGTTTGGCGTTATTCAGTTGTGAATGCAGCCTCAAAATTCATAGCGAGTCATGGTGTAGTAATTGAAACTTACCTAATTAGAGTGTTGAAGGCTACTTCGATTGAATTCTCTCTTGATAAGAGAGGTTAGTGTCTTGCAATACTATAGCCGCTTAAATTTGTCTATTGTCAAACAACGAAGTGCAGCAATAAAGCTCCCAAACAGTTTCCGAACCTTCGTCCGAAGAAGACACGAACATTGTTAGCAGATTTTCATACTTCCTTCGAGGGTACGAAGTGCAGAGCTATACCGTTGATTCTGCAGGACTTCTTAGCCTTTTTGATGCTCCAGATTAAAGTTTTTATTCTTTTTCAAAAGTCATTGCATAACCTGCTTAACAACGCGCCCATCTGATTAATAGGGTACTTTAACCCTGCTCTATTCCTAGGAAGGTAATATGACTCAGGAAGAAGCCTTAGAGAAGATTAAGTTAGCGTTATCCCCCGCAATTCTCAGTGAATTACAGATTGATATTTTCCGCAGAACCTGGAATCAGCAGTCGTATCAAAAAATTGCGCGGGAATCAAATCATGAACATAGCTATATTAAAGATGTCGGTGCAGAACTATGGAAACTACTTTCGCAAACGCTAGGGACTAAAGTCACAAAGCTAAATTTGCAGGAAACGCTGACTCAGATTCTGCAACAGAGACAAATCCCACACGCTAGGCGAGTACATTGGGGTGAAGCGGTGGATGTGTCTCAATTTTTTGGACGGCAGGGTGAACTCACGACTTTGGAACAGTGGGTGACGCAAGAACGTTGCCGATTAATTGCGATCGCAGGCATGGGCGGCATGGGCAAAACAATGCTGGTGACGCAGTTGGCACAGCAACTCGCCGATCAATTTGAGATTGTGGTGTGGCGATCGCTGCGTCATGCTCCACCACTCGCTGATTTTCTAACCGAATTACTCCAGACTCTTGTACCCGAACAACCCACTCGACTTAATGTAGCATTACGACCCTTGCTGGAAAAGCTGCGATCGTCACGCTGTCTGCTGATCCTGGATAACATTGAGACCGTCTTAGCAAGCAGTGAATTCGTAGGCACTTACCGACCTGGGTACGAAGAGTACAGCGAGTTGTTTTGGCAGCTCGGAAAAGTGCAGCATCAGAGTTGTGTCCTGCTGACCAGTCGCGAAATTCCAACCGAGATTGCCGTGCATGAAGGGATTACAGCCCCGATTCGATTACTTCGATTAAAGCCGCTATGCGCTGAAGCAGGACAAACCATTTTGGCAGCGAAAGGGCTAGAGGGTCTAGAACAGTCGATGCAGAAATTAATTGAGCGGTATCATGGGAATCCACTGATGCTAGAGGCGATCGCAACGCCGCTCAAAGACTTATTCGGGGGCGACATTGAGGCTTTTCTCGCTCAAGAGACGCTGTTATTTAACGACATTAGTCGATTACTCAAACCACAGTTCGATCGCTTGACTTTGCTCGAACGGCAGGTGATGTATTGGCTTGCAATCCATCGTGAACCTATGACTGCAAAACAGCTACAAAGTAATTTGTTACCCTCTGTGTCTCTAGTTGCCCTACAGGATGCGTTAATTTCACTGGAGCGTCGCTCTCTCATCGAGAAGGCGAAGCCTGTGCTGGCAGAAGCAAGATACCTTCAGCCGCTGATCGTCATGGAATATGTGAGTGGACACTCGATCGAACAGAATTGGCAAGAGACTGAGCAAGCCCAAACGATTGATTTTAGAAATCATGCCTTGCTGAAATTGCAGGCAAACGGAAAAAGATGATGCAGTTCTACACGTCCCTGCTGTTATGCCGCTCAGGTTATCGGTAAGGTGCAATCCATAACTTATCTATCAGTCTTTAGAGTAAAGGGTAGCGTCAGAACAAGAGATGTTCGCGCTTCAGTAACAACAGGGTTATGCCCCTCCGAGTTATCCCCTATTCACAGGCTTCATTTGCACTAGCGTCAATGAAGTGGTTTGTCATGGCATTCCGAACCCAAAGTTGAGGGTCTTCTCGTCTGATCTACAGCCGTTGAACTTGTC
This sequence comes from Phormidesmis sp. 146-20, assembly GCF_052939475.1. Taxonomy (NCBI): domain Bacteria; kingdom Bacillati; phylum Cyanobacteriota; class Cyanophyceae; order Leptolyngbyales; family Leptolyngbyaceae; genus Phormidesmis; species Phormidesmis sp. 146-20. The sequence goes on along the minus strand of NZ_JBJPHT010000022.1, from coordinate 793 downwards.
GTTAGATGCTACAGAGAGAGTCGGTATTCGGACTTGTTTTACACAAGAGCGCCGTTAGAACCTGTAGACTTTTCAGAGATAACTTCTTGAGAGCTTGTGATGATCAAAACCTTTATCGGAAGCTGCCATTGCGGCGCGGTTCGATTCGAAGCCGACATCGACCTGAGTTTGGGTACAAACAAATGTAACTGCTCGATTTGCACGAAAACGCGGAATTGGAACGCCCTCATTAAGCCTAGTGCTTTCCGACTGCTATCCGGTGAGAGTGACTTAAGTAACTACCAGTTCGGGTCAAAGATTGGACATCATCTTTTTTGCAAACACTGCGGCGTGCGCTCATTTGCACGCGGGCATCTTGAACAGATTGGCGGAGACTACATTACCGTCCAATTGTCTGTCCTTGACAATGCCGATCCAGCGGAACTCGCTGAAGCACTCGTTCGATTCACTGATGGTCGTAACAACAACTGGGATGCACTTCCAGCCGAGGTAAGGCATTTATAGCGATCGCTGATCTCGTAGGATGTGTGACAGCATAATGCACCATCTTAGTTACTTTGTAGAAAGCGATCGCGATTAGCCGTCTCAAATCAGCGCTGTAGAAGCTGCACTACAATTCCCAAAATCCCAATGAAACCCATCCAACTCATTCCAGAGAGAATGCGGGACGTGCGCTGCTCGCTCAACCACAGCTCTCGGTACGAATATTGAGGATCGCGAACCGAAAACGCGATCGGGGGACTGACAAAGGGCAACAATTTGCTCAACCCTAAGCGGATCACAGAACCCATGA